>JAURLY010000219.1 GCA_030830945.1 Gammaproteobacteria bacterium
TATACAGGCCATCATTATTGCTTGGTTATTTGGTTGCTTTATTGAAGGAGCTTCCGGTTTCGGAACCCCAGCCGCTATTGCTGCGCCATTACTGGTGGCTATTGGCTTCCCGGCGATGGCAGCCGTAATGTTGGGCATGATGGTACAGAGCACGCCAGTATCCTTCGGTGCTGTCGGTACGCCAATTATAGTGGGGGTAAACACCGGCTTGGATAAGGCAAGCGTGACCGAAAGGCTGGATGCTGCTGGCAGTAATTGGGAAACCTATTTGCAGCTGATCACTTCTGAAGTCGCTATTACGCATGCCATTGTCGGTGTGGTTATGCCTTTGTTCATGGTGATGATGATGACTCGCTTCTTCGGCAAGAACCGAAGCTGGCGTGAAGGCTTTGAAGTGTTGCCATTTGCGATTTTTGCCGGGATATCGTTCGTCGTTCCCTATGCCATTACCGGGATTGTTCTAGGCCCAGAGTTCCCATCGCTTTTAGGGGGGCTAATTGGTCTGGCTATTGTGACCACGGCAGCACGAAAAGGCTTCCTTTTACCCAAAACCAACTGGGAATTTGCGCCCAGTGATGAGTGGCCTGCAGAGTGGCTTGGCACGATTGAAATGAAGCTCGATGACCTGACTAAAAAGCCGATGAGCTCATTTCTTGCCTGGCTACCCTATGTTCTTGTGGGTATTTTGCTGGTGATCAGTCGCACGGTTACTCCCGTTAGAGAGGCGCTGACTTCGGTATCCCTGGGCTTTAACAATATCCTTGGCGAGGCGGGCATCAGCGGTAGCTTTCAGCCTTTATACCTTCCAGGCGGCATATTAGTCATGATTGTCATTGCGACCTTTTTTATTCATCGCATGCAAGTGAAAGAACTGACTTCGGCCCTGCGTGAATCCGGAGGGGTGGTTCTCAGGGCCGGTTTTGTTCTGCTGTTTACTGTACCTATGGTTCGTATCCTGATCAATTCAGGCGGCAATATGGCGGATTTGCCTAGTATGCCGATTGCGATGGCAGCCTGGGTAGCGAATAGCGTGGGTGGTATTTATCCGTTACTTGCGCCCGCAGTTGGCGCCATGGGTGCATTCCTCGCTGGCTCCAATACGGTTTCCAACATGATGTTTGCGCAGTTCCAGTTTGGCGTTGCTGAAGGTCTGGGGCTGTCGACGGCGCTTATTGTTGCTGTACAGGCTGTTGGTGCTGCTGCTGGTAACATGGTGGCTATCCATAACGTGGTTGCGGCCTCAGCAACAGTTGGCTTGTTAGGTAAAGAAGGACAGACTTTGCGCAAAACCATCTGGCCAGCGATGTATTATGTCTTAGGTACCGGCTTGGTCGCGCTCACGGCGTCTTATTTGCTCGGCATCACAGATCCATTGTTGGGAGCGCCCTAAATTTTTTCCTCTACTGATCTGGCCAGTAATCCCGGCCAGATCATATAGGCTTTCCATTTATGTTTTGTGTTCAATGGCATGACCTTATTCAGTCAATTTAACTCGAAACGGCAGTGTTAAAATTCACTTTCGTACTCTGTATTCAATATAAATGGCGAGATCATTTATTTAGGGTTAAATGTATAACTCATCTTAAGCCCAGAAATGGTCTATTCGTCTTAAAATTTATAAAACGTCCATAAATTAATTTATCAGGAGACTGACATGCCAAAGCTCGCCGCCAATTTAACGATGATGTTTACCGAGGTGGACTTTCTCAGTCGTTTTGAAAAAGCCAAAAACGCTGGTTTTAAAGGTGTTGAGTACTTGCTTCCCTACGCTTACTCAGTGGAAGAGGTAGTTAATGCTTTACAAAGTAATGGCCTGACACAGGTTCTTTTCAATCTGCCCTCTGGTGACATGCCAAACGGAGAGCGAGGAATAGCCTGTCTGCCAGATCGTATAAACGAATTTCGCAACGGCGTGGATCAAGCCATTACTTATGCCAAGGCATTAAATTGCCGCCAGCTTAATTGTCTGGCAGGAAGGTTGCCTGAAGAAGGGTTGAGCATCAGTGAAGCTCATGGGGTATTAATCGATAATCTTCGCTTCGCGGCAGACAAACTGGCTGCAGAGAATATTGTTTTACTGATTGAAATGATCAATACCAAAGATGTTCCTGGTTTCTTTTTAAATACCACGGCACAAGCACTGGATATTCTTGAAGAGGTGAATCGTCCCAATCTCAAGATCCAATACGACATATACCATATGCAAAAAATGGAAGGCGAATTGGCACTCACCATGGAAGCCAATATAGACAACATCAAGCATATGCAATTAGCCGATAACCCCGGGCGTCACGAACCTGGTACAGGCGAAATTAATTACCCCTTCCTGTTCAAGTTTATTGATCAGTTGCCCTATGAAGGCTGGATCGGTTGTGAATACGCACCGGCCGCAGGCACCGAAGAGGGACTGGGATGGCTTAAGGACTACATTTAAGTCGAATTGTCGTCATGCCCGAATAAACGTATTAACGAACACTATCAAGAGGATATCAATATGAGTCATATCGGTTTTATTGGCACAGGCATTATGGGTAAACCCATGGCGGCCAACCTGCAAAAAGCAGGTCACACGCTGTATTTCTCGGAAGACTACAAAGCAGTGCCAGAAGAACTCGTCGCTGAGGGCGGCATCGTTTGTGCCAATCCAAAAGAAGTCGCAGAAAAGGCTGAGTTTATTATCACCATCGTTCCAGATACCCCCCATGTCGAAGAGGTGCTCTTTGGTGA
>JAURLY010000220.1 GCA_030830945.1 Gammaproteobacteria bacterium
AAACTACGCCGACCAGACTCCCAGTGTCGATGTTCGAGATTTTTTTGAAGGTGAAATTACCGCCTGGGGTGTGGTGCAAAACCGTAGCGGTGAAGTAATCAATCGGTTTCGTGCGGACATGCAAGGTTCATGGGATGGCGATAGCGGCGTGTTGGACGAAGAGTTCTTTTACAGTAATGGCGATACCCAAACCAGACAGTGGCAATTCGTCAAACAGGGCGAAAATTACTATACCGGCACAGCGAGCGATGTTATCGGCGAAGCCACCATCGATCAGGCGGGCAACGCCATTAACCTAAACTACACACTCAGGGTCCCGGTGGGTGATCGAACCTATGACCTGAATTTCGACGACTGGATGTGGTTGGTTGAAGACGAGACCATTATCAACCGTGCAACCATGAAAAAATTCGGCTTCCGTGTCGGCGAACTTATTGTCGTTATCCAAAAGCAATAGCCTGGGCTTACGGCTGGGGACGATCTTTCCTTTTTTTACGTTTGGCTGGTTTCGCACCATCTGCCCGAGGTTTCCCACCCTTGGGCTTGGCTCGTGAGTCGGAATTGGATCGGTGGCCGCCTGCATTCTTTTTGCGAGGCTTGGAACCCGGTGCAGCACCCTTGCGACCATCGCCTGAGCGCTTGCTCATATCGATGTCTTCCTTGATCAGGGTTGCGTTACTTTTTTGCCCGCGAATACGTATATTCCTGAATAGACCAAGCAGTTCTTTTGGCATTCCAGAAGGCAGCTCTACATAGGAGCAGTCTTCATCCAGACGAATTTCACCGATATATTCAGATTCGATTTCCAGCTCATTGGCAATGGCACCTACAATATCTTTTACACTGGCCCCATGCCCAAAACCGGCATCTACCCGATAGATTTCCATATCTATATTGGCCCGGGATTCCTGCCTTTCTTTTCTCGATTTACGCTCTGGTTTGTCCGCTCGATCGCCTCTTTCTGGGCTTTGGGAAATCTCCGGCTCATCCATCAGGATTGGCTTGCTTTCCTGCGCTAAAAACGCCAGGGCTGCAATAAGATCTTCCGTATCGATACCTGCTTCAGCCCGTATTTGGCCGAGGTATTGTCGAATTTCTTCCAGTGGCTCGTTTTCAATAATTTCTACCAACCGCTGACGAAATTGCTGAGCGCGCTGCTGTCCAATTTGCTCATTAGTGGGAACCGGCCGATGAGTAATTTCCTGGCGGGTACTGCGCTCTATTGTTTTGAGCAAGCGCTTTTCCCGAGGTGTGATTAACAGCAAAGCCTTGCCTTCCCGGCCAGCACGCCCCGTTCTGCCGATGCGGTGAACATAGGCTTCAACGTCATAAGGTATATCGTAGTTCACAACCAGGCTGACCCGGGATACATCAATACCCCTGGCGGCAACATCCGTAGCAACCAAAATATCAATCCGGCCTTTTCTCAAGCTGTCTATCGTGGCTTCACGTTGTTTCTGGTTGAGATCACCGTTAATTGCTGCACTGGCAAATCCCCGGGCTTCCAGCTTTTGCGCAAGCTCGAGTGTGGCGTTTTTGGTGCGAACAAAAACAATTGCCGCCTCAAGGCCGTCGGCTTCAAGGATGCGGGTTAACGCATCCAACTTGCGATTGTTTTGCACAACGGTGTAAGTCTGGTCAATACGCTCAACTGTGCGTGTTTTAGACTGAACACGAATTTCAACGGGATCCTTTAGGTAGTCACCAGTAATTCGCGCGATGGCCTGGGGCATGGTTGCACTAAACAGGGCCAATTGATGATCATTCGGAATTTGTTGCAATACCCACTCGACATCATCGATAAACCCCATGCGCAACATTTCATCTGCTTCGTCCAGCACCAGTGTTTGAATGCCGTCGACATTAAGGCTGCGTCGACGCATATGATCCATAACACGGCCTGGCGTTCCCACAATCACATGAACCCCGCGTTTCAATTGTCGCAGTTGGGTTCCCATATCCTGGCCGCCATATATCGGCAACACATGAAACCCTTTGAAGTTTTTGGCATATGACTGGAAGGCTTCACTCACCTGGATCGCCAATTCGCGCGTAGGCGCCAGAATCAGTGCTTGAGGACGTTTATCCGACAAATTAATACGACTAATGATTGGAAGGGCAAAGGCCGCCGTCTTACCCGTGCCGGTTTGTGCCAACCCAAGGACATCCCGGCCTTGCATAAGTGGTGCTATCGCCTGTGCTTGAATCTGCGAGGGTTGTTCATAACCCAAATCAGCAAGTGTTTTACAGATATTTGGTGGTAAGCCAAGTTTGGAGAAATTAGGCGTCTCCGGTGTCTGGGGAGATTGGTCGGTCATGAATACCTGCCTGATGAGGCAAAAGAGGGGGCAAAGAGAGGCACCAAAATCATTATGGGGTGGCGCGATGGACGCGCGATTATACGCGCCGTGCATCAGTTCTCAAGGAGTTTTCTACCGGATTGCACCATAATCATCCAGCAAAAACTAGGAGTCACCAGATACAAACGTTAAGATAGCGACTATTCCCTAGTGTCTAACTGCCGTATCCCAACTTATCCGGCGTCAGAACCAGTCATAAAAAGGAAAAATACATGCCGATAAGCGCTCAGCTGTTTCGTGATGCCATGGCTAACCTGGCAGCAGCCGTCACCGTGGTAACCACTGATGGCCCTGCTGGTAAAAACGGGTTAACAGCATCGGCCGTGTGTTCTGTAAGTGATACTCCACCCATGATTCTGGTATGCATAAATCACGCATCGCAAGCAAACCAGGCTATCAAGACCAACGGCAAAGCCTGCATCAATATTTGCAATATCGACCAGGAAGACATTTGCCGACATTTCGCTGGTATGACCGATCTCTCCATGGATACGCGTTTTCAGCTAGACTGCTGGGATACAGGACATCTGGATATGCCTGTGCTGCGCGGTGCCATTGCAAATCTAGAAGGTCGTGTGATCGACTTCAAGGAGGTTGCCACCCACACCGTTTTTTTTATAGAACTGGAAGACATTCAGGTAACCGAAGGCCAACCTGCCCTGACCTACTTCGCACGGGCATTTAAATCGCTTACCGCCTGATTTATTACTCGTCTCTTACTAGAGAATGGGTGCTCGCGGAGGGGAGATTATGGAATCTGCACCCAGTGCAAAAGCCAAATCGTCAAAGAACGACTTCAGGCCATGCCAGAAACAGAATTCTGCATTGAATGCGCGAAAAGTCTCGGCAACTAGTTGTCGGTCAGCTCAACATACTCAGGATGGATTTGAATCAATTGGGCCTTGTATAAACCACTCAGGGCGCGTTTGTAGTTTTTCTTACTTACCCTGAATTTCTTAAAGATGTCTTCCGGCGGGCTTTTGTCCGAGAGACCCAGCCGACCACCAGATTTGGCCAGTACATCCAGAATTTTTTGCTCCAGCTCGTCACGGCTGGCTGCATCAAGGGTATTGATACTCAAATCTACCTTGCCATCGTCTCGAACCGATTTAATCCAGCCCTTCATCCTCTCCCCGATTCGCAATGGCTGGCTTAAATCAGAATGGAAAACCAGTCCTAAATAAGCGCCATTAATAACAGCCTTGAAGCCTATTTCGGTTTTTGCCGCAATAAGGAGTTCTACCTGTTCGCCCGTTTTATAAGGTCCGCTAGATTCTTCCAGGTACTTATGTAACCGGGTTGATGCATAGATCCGGCCATTGCGATTATCCTCGGCGACATAAACAACCACGCGGTCTGATACGTCAATTCTGGCAGGCTGTTCAGAGTGAGGCAGCAGAAGGTCTTTCTCGATGCCCCAATCAAGAAAGGCGCCAAATTTACCAACCGTCTTTACCTTGAGCGCGGCACACTCACCGACCAAGGCTTTTGGTGTTTGCGTCGTAGCCCAAACCCGGGCATCTGCATCGGTATAGAGAAAAACTTCAACAAATTCATCCACCTGGGAATACACCGCTTGCTGAGACGGCAAAAAAAGTTGGCCATGTTTGCCCCCATCA
>JAURLY010000022.1 GCA_030830945.1 Gammaproteobacteria bacterium
AAGCCCTAAGCCTAGCAGAGAGAATTTATGCCGACCAGCCGCTCAAATTGGCCCCTATGCTGAGCGCCGTTGGGCAGTTGCGGTTTCTGCAAAAGCGGTACGGGGAGGCCAGTCAGCTATTCGAACGCTGCCTGGCGATAAGAAAGTCTGAACTTCCTGCAGGGCACAGGAAAATCTCTCAGGTGGAAGACCGACTTGCGGAGCTCGAGAAAGTGATAAACGAAGTTCAAAGTAACTCTCTTTGACAAATGACACGGGGGCTTTATGATCAAAATCGAAAAAGCGATCGCAGAATTAAAGAAAGTCTCGGCCGAGTGTTGTTACCCTAGAGTCCTGTTCGATTTTGACCAACAAAGTGAAATTTTATTTCCTTCATTTAGGATCTTCGAAGATAAACTACGAAGCCAGCTGACTTCTTCGAGCAATGCTCAGGTCAAAAACGGCCTCTCTAATGTTCTCTATTGGGGGCTGTATCGTATGGGTATTCGGGATGTGAGGGTTAAACACTTTCGAGAAAATATTTCGGATCGCCAGCTTGCGCAAGCTAGAGCACTTTTCAGGAATATGTCGGGTAAAGGATTGCGAGATATCGCGGAACTACAATTGCCTCAGTTCTCAATGATGCCTTTCGTTAGCAAGATCCGAATGTTTCTCGACCCAAAATCGTTTGTTGTGCTGGACAACAAGCTCGCCAAGCTGAGAGGAAGATCTACATTTTTCGAGCGCCTGAAGAAAACAAGGGCGGACACGTCAATTCGATTGACAGAGCAGAACCTGTTGTTCTATGAGGATTGGTGTGGACTTTGCGTTGCGGCGGCGCGAATGATGGGGAGCAAGAACCAGATTGCGGTCGATGCCGAGCGTGCAATTTTCGAGTTGGTTGACCGTGGCGAAATTGAGCGGGCGGCGGTGATTGTGGACACAGTGCAGCGCGCTTTAAATAATAAAGGGGTGGGGAAGAGTTGATCGAGCATAGAGGCGGGAATTTGTGCATAAAGTAGGACGTGATCACAAATTTTCGTAGCAGTTTGCATTAGAGTCAGCGCTGTTTAATTGAGCTGCTTACTATTTATTTACTTTTACTTGCTTGGACATACAGGCGGCAGGCCAAGCCGTTCTCTAACGATGGGGTCATCCCCATGATACTGACGTTCTTTTTCAAGTGCATAGACTTGAGATGGATCGCAAGAAGACTTCTTGTCCGCACCAGATAACGGGGCGGCTGATCCGACTTTAGGATTTAGTTTTTCGTTAGGAGAGCCAAACCAGCCTGATTGCGAGAGCCATGCGTTCTGTGTGGCGGCGTCAATCACTGGATCCTGGGAAGGGAGTTCTTTTGGTTGTGTGACTAGTGAAGAAATATCGTTTTGCCCCTGAGCAGCAACTGGTGCAGTTGCAGACTCCTCATAATTAAATGTGGGTGAATTCGTAATGTCATCAGGCGCAGAAATTTTTTCACGCCCTGCGCCCACTTCCTGGCTTATCAATGGCAAATTTGACTCTGAGGAATGCATGAAGCTTACTATTAATATGGTAATGATAATTATTGCGTAGGGTGAGCGTATCTTTAAAATAAGCGGAAGTAATTTTTTTATTATATCTACGCCGAAAATTAGGGCGGGAACGAGAGACTGAATTAATAAAGCCACTTTCGGTGGCGTTGAAACTGAATGGCCCTTGTGATGTTGCGTATGCAGCTGTCCTCTGGGTTTTATGCCATGCCCGAAGCTTTGCTTTAAAGTTTTTACTTTTGTTTTTTTCTTAAAAAGCCGCTTTCCTATAACGCCATTTCTCTGACATTCTCCACACGCTTGATCATTAAACCAAAGATGGCCCTGTGAACACTTTTTGATAAAGCCACTACTCGGTTTGGCGAATTTTTCTAAAAGAGAAAACCAATCACTGGCTGTTGGTCTGCGTTCTGGCAAAAAACCAAAGGCCCTATCAAAGTAGTTCCGTAGGTCATCCGGGAAAAGTTCGTGTGCACTAGCGGTTAGTGGATGGATCAACGGATTGCTTGTTTTTGAGTAAGCATAAAGTCCCTGAGCAATTTTTCCTTCCAGATCGGTGGGTGCTTTGGGACCTGTAATGATGGATTTGGATTGGTATGGATGGATTCCGAAATTGAGCAATTGAAAAATAATAATGGATAGAGCAAATCTGTCCTGATTTAGAGGTGAAGTAACTACTTGCCCCTGAAATTCCGGCGCGAGGTAATCGGGAGTTACTTGTGGTGCAGGAAAAGGGGCTCCGGGAAGTTGGACATTGAACCCATCACAATCAAGAACCGCTAAATTTAATGATTTTCGATAGAGTTGTAGGTTAGGGGGCTTTAGATCGACGACTTGATACCCTTTGTCATGAAGGGCCTTAACAATCCCTGCTAAATTTGCAGCAACGGTAATTCGAGCCCCAAGATCCGATCGAAGTTTTTTTTGAGTCGCCTGCTTGGGTTGAATAAACCACTGGAGGTTTTCTGTTTGTTTAACGTTTAGTGCTGGCATGGCAAAGCCAAGAAACCCTCCTCGAGGATCTTCTATTACCCCTACAGGCCACGCCAGTTGAACATCATCGACCGATGATGAAGCTATTGTTGGTGGCTTAAGCACCATATGCTTTATTTTTTTGGCATAGACATTGCCCTCTTTTGCAAGGGTTTGAGGGTGATAAAGTTTAACGACATAGGAAGAGTTTCCTGAAACAGGGTGTATGCAACCGGCTCCACCGCTATTGATTGCTGGATCGAGGGTTATGCGCTGACGTAAACCGGAATTATTAACGAGCCAGATCGATTTCATTAATCCGAAACATTTATCGCAATAAGAAGACTTTTGTCATCTTGAGTGATTTTCCAGGTTCTCTCATCAGCCATGGTGGCGTGCAAAGATTCGCCACCCTCAGTTTCGGTTTTATTTTTTAAATAAGAGACAACTGGGCCAATAAATGGTTGAAACAAGCCGGCCTTACTGAAAGCGAATGGCATTGCACCGTCGCTCATTAAGACCAAGAGTTTCGCAAGACCTGAAAAAGGGGTTAGCCGTAAATGATCTTGCCAATTATCCTGGGTGACAAAGTAGGTTTCATTC
>JAURLY010000023.1 GCA_030830945.1 Gammaproteobacteria bacterium
AGAACGAAGCTCATTCCTATCACTCCTGGCAGATTGCCAAGTCCAGCCGCGGTCACGATCGCAAACGTGCGCAATGAAAAAATAATTCCGTAAAATGGCTGGATCGACCAAATCATTGAAACAAGTACCCCTGCCACCCCGCAGATTGCAGCATTAAGGGCAAACGTAAAGGCATAAACCTGATCGGTATCAATCCCTAGAACGCGCGCTGCACGAGCGTCTTGGGCAGTCGCACGAATTGCCTGCCCCATTCGTGAACGCTTCATAAATATGACTACCGCTGTGGCAAAAGCGGCCGCAATAACTAAGGATATGATTTTGATTTTTGGAACGGTTACAAAATCCCCTAACAAAAACACGCCATACTGCGAGTCAAGGGTTTGCACTTCTGGCCCAAAAACCAAGTTGAGCAATCGCTGTAGCAACAAAGACAAACCGAAAGTAGCCAGAAGAGACACAAACATATCGTGATCAATCACACGCTTGATGATCAGCTTATAAACTATCCACCCAAAACAAAACATAAAGACAATCACAACAGGAATTGCAAATAGGGGATGGATACCAAGCTGGTAAACAGCAAAGGCGCAATACCCTCCCATAATCACGAAATCACCCTGAGCTAGGTTTTTTACATTCATGACACCCCATATGAGCGCCAGTCCATAAGCCGACAGCGCGAACACTGACCCAATAAAAATTCCCTCGAGCAATAGCTGTACATTCATTATTGGAGCGCTAACAAAGAGAAGTTCAAACATGACTTACCGCCTGTGTAGTTTAGTGAGAGTATGCGCGTTGGTGTAAAACAAACAACCGAGCACAAAAAATTCAAGAAGTGGCATAAATAATTCATTCAAATACGCGTGAGGCGTAACATAGACAAGCAAATAAAGAAAGCCCGAATTAACGGGCTTTCTTATTTATAGTTACAGCTTTTTAGTAATTTACTTTCCGTTCCTGAACATCTTTGAAGGAAACGATTGGCTGATATTTTCCACTGGCATCGATTTGACGATAAAACATTGGTTTTGCAACGTTATTGCCTTCCGGTGCAAATTTAATCGCACCATAGAACGTGTCCATATCTGTAGCCGCAAGAGCATCCCTCACTGCGTCGCGATCAAAGCTGTTAGCTCTCTCGAATGCGTCTTTGAAGACTAAAACTGCAGCAGATGCCTGAGTTAACTGATACGGAATTTCTTTGTATTCAGGATAGGCTTTCAGAACATCTTCATTATACTTCGCGGCGTTTCCAAAATAGCTATCTTTGTTTGGAATTCCAGGAAGCCACTGCGTTGGACATAGCACTCCGGCTGCAGCTTTTGGGAACTTCTCAGGCATTTTTGACGCCTCACAATGCGTAATACCAACATATTTCGCCTGTATCTGCATTTCTTCCATCTGCCGAGCAGCAGTTGCAGCCCCCTTGTCATGACCTGAAACTAAAAGAACATCAGGCTTCAACGCTTTAAACTTCGTTAAAGTTGCAGACATATCAGAAAGATCAGCCGGCAATTTGTCGTCAATAACAATCTTCATATTATATTTTTTCGCAACATCCAGAACGCCAGCCCTCACGTCAAGCGAAAAGCCGTCGCCTTCAAATGCCATTCCAATTGTCACCTCTGAGGGAGATTTCCATCCGGCTTTAGCACGCTGAGCAACAAGATCAAGGATTGGAGCCAAATAAAACTCAGATGTCGAGAGAACTGCAAACATGTACTTATAGCCTTGAGTGAAAAGAGCTCGAGACGCGCCCTCAGCCTCCACCATCGGGATCTTGTACTTTTCAGTTACCGGTGCAATGGCCTTGGTCATGCCGGTTGAATATGGTCCGAGCATATACTGAACACCGTCCTGATTTATCAATCTTTCAGCGAGCTGTGCTGCACGCGAACCTTGCGACTCATCGTCATAGTATTTAACAGCTATTTTGTATGATTTACCGCCAACTTTGACGCCGCCCATTTCGTTGATTCGCTTCGCCGCGAAGTCATAACCCTTTTGAGTATGGTATCCATTAGCCGAATATTTGCCTGTAAATGACAAAGCTGAGCCCAAAATGATCGTGTCACCTTCGACCTTCGCCATCGCACTGCCGGCAGCGCCGGCAAGGCCAAGAGCCATAGCCGCGCCGATGGCCACCGAATATCTTTTATACATTCTGAATTCCTCCCAGAGTTGAACTTTCTACGTTGGTTAGCCTGCCCAATTTATATTCAGACATCCAATTAAGGATTGTTATTAAAATGAAAAAATACACCTTAAGCAACCCAAACTTTTCCACAACCTCGAATAATTGTCGAATTGTTCAACAATAAGGTTATAATTTGGAAAGAATTCCCTCAGCTGAGCAAAAAATTTTCTGCGCTTGAGGCTTTGTCGCATCGGTAAAACAGGTGAGGCGAAGCACTGATTGGCAAAAATTGGGCTAACCGCATAATGCCCGCCGCCGCACCCTTGACGGTTTATCTTGACCTATCTTGATTTTCTTCCAGCGGCTTAACGGGGGACATCACCTTTCAGGGTAATCCTGTGCAATAGCCGGCGATAACCATGATAGTCGTTCAACGGATAATGCTGGACGCAGCGATTATCCCAAAACGCCACATCGCCAACCTGCCATTTCAACCTGCACTGGAATTCTGGCGAAATCTGATGCGTGAACAGGTAATCCAGCAACCCACGACTTTCTTCCTCGCTCCAGCCATCAAAGGCGACCGTATGCGCCGGGTTGACGAACAGCGCCTTGCGGCCAGTTTCCGGATGGGTGCGCACAACCGGATGAATACCAACCAGATCGTCGGGATTAACACCGCTTCCCGAATCCTTGATCCGCTCACTGCGGGTAGAACTTACCCGTTTCTTGCCGGCTGCATTGACCGCCCATAAACCGTCCAGCACCGCGCGAAGCGAGTCTGATAATTGATTATAGGCATCATATTGGCTGGCAAACAGGGTATCACCGCCCAGAGGCGGCAATTCCTTGGCATAGAGCAAAGTCGCCATTGGCGGGCATTTCTGATAGGTCGTATCGGAATGCCAGATGCCACCAAAATTGACTTTTTCATCTTCCTTTTTTAACACCTCGGTGATCATCGGAAAGCCATCAAGTCCGGTTAAAAACGGATAGATATCCGGCTCGCCAATGGCAGCAGCAAAAGCAAGCTGTTGGGCTGGCGTTATGTCCTGACCGCGAATTACAATCATCTGATGCTCGAGCCAAACCGCACG
>JAURLY010000221.1 GCA_030830945.1 Gammaproteobacteria bacterium
CTCGAGTCGAACCGCGGGCCCTGGGGGCGGAGACGGTGGTTAGGCCGATGATGATGCACCGCCCCCTGCCTCTGACGATGATATTGTTGCCAGACAGATTCGGGAAGCAGCAATGAACGAACCGGACCCTGAGCAAAGAGCAGTTCTTTGGGAAGAATATGAGCGATATAAAAACGGCCTGTAGTGATTTATGAATTTACGAGCGATTTTTTTATTCTTCTGGTTGCTGATTTTGGCCGGCTGCACTACCTATGACGTTAGAACCACGGATTTCCAAACGGCCGAAACACTCGAAGTCGACACACCTGACGCTTATCTTTTGGACGTTGGAATTGAAGTTCTGGAACCCGATATAGAAGGAGTGCCTGAAGACGGCGTTGTTTTTAAGCGAGTTCGTGAAGCCGAGTCTGTCTGGGTTGCACAGAAACTTAAAGAAACCCTCGAAAGTACAAATGCCTGGGGCGCCGTGCGGATTGCCCCAGACGAACAAGTCATAATGGATCTGCTGGTGAGTGGCAAAATAGTCCAGTCAGATGGTGAGACTCTTTCACTTGATATTCTTGTAAAGGACCAGACAGGAAGGACATGGTTAGAAAATAACTATTCACAAGTCATTAGTCATTATGCTTACGATCCCAGCCTTAGAGAAAATGAACCCTTTCAAGGTATTTATAATCAGGTTGCCAATGATTTGCTGGAAATACTGCAAAAAACCTCACTGGAAAAACGGCGTGCGATTCGTTCAATAAGCGCCATGCGGTTTGCGCAATCCTTTTCACCGGAAGCGTTTAACCAATATTTGGTTGAAGATAGAAATGGTTATTATCGACTGGACAGGCTGCCAGCGGACAATGACCCCATGCTTAATCGTGTTCAAAGTATTCAAGCAAGGGATCACATGTTTGTTGATGTCCTACAGGATTATTACTTTGGCTTTGCCAGTAATATGGAAGATCCTTATAGGGAGTGGCGCGCCCAAAGCTATCAGGAGACACAGCTAATTCGCGAACTGCAAACCTCGGCCCGGAATCGACGTTTAGCTGGTTGGTTAGCAATTATTGGTGGCGCAGCCGGAAGTATTGAAGGCAACCGATATGTAGCAACTGCTGGTATGGTTAGTATTATGGCCGGTTTGGCCGAGTTGCAGCAGAGTTATGGTGAACGGGACGAAGCCAGTATGTATATTGAAACACTTAGCGAGATAGGCCAGTCACTAGAAGAGGATCTTGAACCCAGCGTAATTGAGCTACAAGACAGAACAATTACACTTTCAGGTACTGTGCGAGATCAGTATGACGAATGGCGCCAAATACTTGCCAATATGTATTACCTAGAAACAGGCATCCCTCCTCTAGAGGAAGACCCTCAACCTGAAGAACAACTTACGCAATAATCCGGGCAAATAGTCCCGTCAGGCATTAAAGATGAGCGACCAAGGCAACCGCCGCATAAAGCCGGAAAAATTTGCTCCTGTAGAAAATGCAGCAAATGCTAATCCTGTAGCAGCTAAATCAACCTCTGAAGCACGTGGTAAATGGCAACCCCTCTTACCGCCTATCCTTATTGGTGTTTTGGGTATTGTTGCGATCGCTGTACTCACCTTCCCTTTATTCAATAAAACAGAAAGTCCAGTTGTAGTACTCGCTAACAATAATAGTGGAGAAGAAATTGAAGCTACTGACAGCTTCAATGATGCCACACCATCAGAATCTCCCTGGGTCGATTCACAACTACTGCGGGCTCGACGCGAGGCTCAGTCTATTTTGGAAGAGCTGCTTCGCATACAGGAGTCGCTTGAATCAATGCAGGTTGAGGTATGGGCTACTGAGGAATATGAACGTGTAAATACCCTGGCCCTAAATGGCGATGAATTATATCGGGAAAGAGATTTCGAGCAGGCCATAAGGCAATATCAGCGTGCACTCGACCAGGCCCAGAGTCTGGATGAATCCGTTCCAGTTATCGGTGAAAACTACCTGAATTCTGGACAGCAGTTATTGCTTGAGAACTCGATAAACCGGGCACTGGAACACCTTCAAATTGCTCATGTCCTTTTACCTGAGGATGAAAACGTAGCCGCTGTTTTAAATCAAGCCGAGGTACGGCAGCAGGTGAATAGCCTTATGGCCGAGAGCGAGCAGCTTGCTCGTAATGAACAGCAACTTGAGCAAGCCAGGGCCAGGTTATCCGAAGCGCAAGATCTGGACCCTGACTATTCACCCGTCGCAACTGCGCTGGAAAATATTGAAACCAGGATACTAGAACGAGATTTTCGACAGCATATGTCGGCAGGGTTTTCCGCTCTTGCTAATGGACAATATGAACAGGCATCAATGGCTTTTGAGGCCGCCGGTCAGCTAAAACCTGAGAACAGCGCTGTGGATGGCGCAATACAGCAGGTTGAAGCTGAAAAACTTAATAACTCCAGGCAGACGGCCCTGGCTCGTGCGAGTTTGTTAGAGTCCCAGGAGCAGTGGCAGGAGGCGCACTCTATTTATCAGCAACTGTTAGCCGAAGATTCAAGCTTGTCCGCTGCCAGAGTGGGCCAAATACGAACGGCTGCGTGGCTGGAACTCGACAACAAAATTCAGGATATTCTTGATAATCCTTTATCTTTGCAAGCAGACGCGGCCTGGCAGTCAGCCAACCAAACACTTTCTGAAGCCAGGGGAATTATGGCTCCCGGTGAGAAGCTTCTAACGCAGGTGAGTCAGCTTCAAGATATTCTTAAAAACGCCAGAACTCCCGTCATGGTCAAACTTGAATCGGATAATATGACCGAGGTTGAAATCTACCGGGTTGGCAAGCTTGGGAACTTTGTTGAACAAGCCGTAAACCTCAACCCTGGGAACTATGTCATTGTAGGGAGACGTTCCGGATATAGAGATGTACGTATAGAGCTGGCAATTGATGGATCCAACTCCGAGATAGAAGTGCCCGTTGTTTGTACTGTCGCAATATAGCAACCCAGGATAAGTAGGTGTCTGAACAAGAACAAAACAAGGTAATAAAGCCAGCCGTATTCGATGCTCCTGAGGCACCCGGAGAGATCGGCGGATTTCGCTGGCGCTGGCAATATACAGCGGCAGCGATTGTTGGCATTTTTGTTATCGGCCTGCTCGCGTTTCTAGTTTCCGCACGAGCACTGGTCATAACAGCAAATTCCGATCAGGCTATTATCGAGCTAAGTGGAGGTCTGAACTTTAGTATTGGCCCCGATCGTTTTCTGCTGCTTAAGGATGAGTACCAGGTTGAGATATCGGCTCCCGGATATCACTCCCTAACCACAAGTGCCAATATCACTGATGCTACGCCACCCCAGCTGCATTTTAATTTGGCCCCCCTGCCGGGCGACTTGCATGTGACTTTTGCCATGAATGAACCCGTGATGGCCACAGTTGAGATAAATGAAACCCAGCTCGGGCCTGCGCAAGAATTTCTAATTGAGAATCTGGAAGCTGGCAATTATGAACTGATTGCAGACGCCTATCTCTATGAACCCAAAATTGTGGACGTAACTATCCGTGGTCGCGAATTGGTCGATAACCTTGAGATTGAGCTAGAACCCAACTGGGGTTTCCTTGATATTGAAACCAGCCCTGAAGATACGGAAATAATGGTTGGTGATCGCATCCTGAATAATCTAGTTGAACCGCTTCTAGTAGAGGCCGGGGAGTTCGAACTAAAGATAACCTCGGAGGGCTATAAAGAATGGACCCGGACAGTCCAGATTGAATCTGGAAGCCGACTCAATCTTGGCTTGATTGAGCTGGAGGCAGTTGACTCGCAGGTAGAGATTATTACAAGCCCTGCTGAAGCCTCAGTCACTGTTAACGGCGAATTCATGGGTGTGACTCCGCTGGTACTTGATTTACTTCCGGAACAGCAGCACCAGGTTCAGATATTTAAAGCGGGATACCAGTCTCAGAAACATGCCATAAACGTTGAAAGGGATGCTCGTGAAACATACCAATACAACCTCCAGGCAGATTTGGTCCCAGTTAACATAAGTATTTCACCTTCGAATGCGCAACTCTATATTGATGGGAAACTCATAGGTACGGGCACACAAAACGTAAACCTGACAGCTGTACGTCACAGCATCTCAGTCAAAGCACCTGGATATGCGACAAAAAACCAGGAATTCCTGCCTGTTAAAGGGTCACGCCAGTTGTTGCAGATGCACCTTATGACAGAAGAGCAAGCAATTTGGGCCAATATACCTGCACGATATACGACATCTGTCGGTCAAGAAATGCTTCTGTTTCGTGATGCCGGATCCGTATCCATGGGCTCCAGCAGGCGAGAACCCGGCAGACGTGCGAATGAAGCTGAGTGGTCAGCACGGCTGGAGCGGGCTTTTTACGTAAGTACTACCGAAACAACCAACCAGCAATTCCGGCTCTATGAGCCGGAACATAGCGCCGGTCATTTTGAGACGATTTCCCTGGATGGAGCCAACCGCCCTGCTTCGGGCATGACTTGGCAGCAGGCAGCTCTTTTTTGTAATTGGCTAAGTGAAAAAGAGGGACTGGATCCGTTTTATCAGACCACGGAGGGTTTTGTTTCCGGAGTAAATCAACAAGCCACAGGTTATCGTCTGCTGACCGAAGTTGAATGGACATGGTTGGCCAAAATGACCCCCGCGGGAATTCCGCAAAAATACATATGGGGAAATGTGGATAGCTTTGAGCAACCGCCAGAAAACTTTGCGGATGAAAGTATTGCCCAGCATATTAATTTTGTTCTCGAAAATGTGAATGATGGCTTTCCTGTCGTAGCGCCTGTTCGGAGCTTCGCACCAAATGCCAAAGGTATTTATGACCTTGGGGGTAATGTCATGGAGTGGATCCATGATTGGTATCAGCCCGTACCAAATGACACCAATGAAGAATTAGTAGACCCACTGGGCCCTGATATTGGTGAATTTCATGTGATTCGGGGTGCCAGTTGGGCGCGAGGTTATCTGCCTCAATTACGACTGGCCTATCGCGACTACGATTCAACTGGACGCAATGATCTTGGTTTTAGGATTGCACGTTATGCAAGATAACATTTTTAGATTTATTTTAAAGAACATTTCGTATCTTGCTGTATTTATTGCATTTTCTTCTCCAGCACAACAGGATGGAGACATGCCCAGCTTTGAGGATGAAGGAGCTACATCAGCACAAATTGATATGCTCGAAAATGAGCCTGAAACCACTGAAGAACCGGAAATAGCTGATAATGGCCAAACGCTGTCCGAGCCGGTTGAAGACCAGACCAGCGATGATGAAAATACCAGTCAAAATGAAGGCGGTGATGTCCAAATAGGTAATTTTGATGTTTTCCAGCCCTCCGAGGAAATTTCAGAGGATCTTGCGGTACCCTTCCCTGCTGATATCTAGCCCGCCGACATTTTGATAGTTGTAACAACAATGAGAAACGACTTATGCCAAAGACCTTAAACAATGAATTTATCTTTCAAATTGTGGCACTACTTTTGTCGTTTATTTGTGTGCATGTGTTTTATGTTGGCGTGGTTCGCCCGAATGCGGAAACCCTTATCTTAGCCGCTGAGATGGCTGCCCAGGCTGGTCAAAACGTAGGGGCAGCAGAAAGATCTCTCTGGATTGTGCTTAAAGACTATGAACAGGAGTCTTGTTTTGTCCTGGCGTTCTGGGCCATTGCTATAATGGGCTTTAAAGCCCGCAGGGTTTGGGTTGAAAGCAAACTACTGCAGATGCCATTGATTGATATTCCTTCAGGCTCAAGAGTATTACCCGAAGACTCCAGGGCATTGGCAAGGAACCTGGAATCACTCCCTGAAGAAGCACAAGATTACCTTTTACCAAGGGCGATTTACGCGGCACTCCAGCGTCTGGGCGGTGCCAGTTCTTCCCAGGAAATAGCCGAGGCGGTAAAAGATGTCTGCGAGTCAGAATCACAGAGAATGGATACCGAACTTTCCATGATTCGCTATATCGCATGGGCAATTCCATCCATTGGGTTTATCGGAACAGTGCGCGGTATTGGTTCTGCCCTTGCAAATGCGCATGAGGCAGTTGAAGGCAACATTGCCGGCGTTACGGCAAGTTTGGGCACGGCATTCAACTCTACATTTATTGCGTTGCTAATCAGCATCGTCATTATGTTTTTATCTCATCAGCTCACATTGCATCAGGAGCGTCTTGTCTTGCGAACACAAAAGTACCTTGATCGAAACTTGTTGCGTCAGGTGCAGGTATAAACTTTTATGAACCAATCGGAATGAGCCATGAGTCGGTATAGCATTATTGAAGTCTCCGATACCTGCATTCGAGCATTCGAAGATGGGAATCAGGTTTATGCTGAACCAGGAATCGCCCTTCTGCCTGCTAATGCGACCCCGGTGATCGGTTATGCCGCCCAAAAAGTGATTCGTCAGCAGCCAACTCGAATTCACAGTCGATTTTGGTCGGATTTGAGCACCTCCCCCCTTTCGATCACGCAAACCAGCATGCGTCATGGTGCGGATCTTATTTGGCATCAGCTGGCACAAATTAAGGAATGCCTGTCCAGACAGGAAGTTATCTTTTGCCTACCATCCCATCTGGGTAATGAGCAAATGCAACTACTTGCAGGTATATGCGAATCACTGGAACTTAAAGCTAACTATTTCCTGAATATTGGCCTAAGTCAGCTGGCGCTAAAGGACAATCTGGCAGACTCTATTTCGCATTTGGACTTGCAGCTCCATCAACTTGTGCTGTCCCAATTTACCCACGTTGATGGAGAGTTGCGATTGCTCAGTCAGGAAACCGTTCCAGGCATTAGTTTTCTTCAACTGATAGATCGAATGGTACATGCCCTGCGCGATCAATTTATTCAAGTATCCCGTTTTGACCCTTTGCATTCTGGTGATACAGAACAACAACTATTTGATCAGGTCGCGGAGTTGATTAGCACTTGCAGCTTGAAGCCGATTGATATAAAAACAGCCACCCAAAGTTATCGGGTGGAGCCCACATATAAAGATTTTGAACATGTCATTGCCATACTTGAAGAGGCATTGGAAAAACTTATCCCCAACACAAATCAGCGGGCACTTTCCCCAATTTTTTCTGGTCTCCCGGGCTTTAAAAATAATCAGGTAACAGACATCAACCTGAGTGTTGATGATTGTATTTTTAGTGCCGGGAAATTAATTGCCAGGCAGTCAGAGGTATCTGATGGGATTCTTTACGTCAGCTCCATGAAATCAGAGA
>JAURLY010000222.1 GCA_030830945.1 Gammaproteobacteria bacterium
GAGAATCAAGCGTTGCACGGTTAGCTTGGAAGTCGAAAGTCTTAAACTTACAGATACCACATACTTCGTAGAGCAGGCCTGGAGCCATTTCTTCGACGTCACCGGTATAAGCAACACCCCAACCACCGAGGGTATAACCCTCATTCAAGCTGTCTTGGTTCATCTTCATGTCGGTCGCGCCGACACCCATGTCAACAGTGATGTTGCCGCCATTATCCCAGTTAGCAGTAAGCTGGAACTGGTCAACATCATGCGCCATCCAACTGCTGTCACGGTAGGCTTGCTGGGTACCGATTTCATCCACAGTAAGCTTACCGTCTTGGTCGCCCGCACCATCGGTGATCGCAATTAGGGTGTTTGGCATTTTTTGACTCAGGTCAAATGCGCGCCAACCACTAGCTGCTGAAGAAAATACACCGCGGTAGACACTCACACCACCCGGGAAACCGCCCTTAGAAGTGGCTTCAGATGTTGCGTAGTCGATATTAGCTGTCCAGGTATCAGTAAGACGGAAGTCGAAGTTCAAGCCTAAAGACGTGATCTCGTTGTTCTGACGCACTTTCCTGTTGTCATCCATGATGTCACTACCAATCTCCACGAAAGGCGCTTCAGGAGTACTGGTGTGATACTCAGACAGAGATAGTGGTGTAGCCACTACGCCGCTAGCATCCCAAGACATGGTGCTAAAATTACGAGCAAGCCACTGCTGACTTTGGTTAGAGTTTTGCTCTGTCTCGTTCAATGCATAGTAGGCATCGGCCGTAATCGTCAGTCGATCAGACGGTGCGTACTGTAAAGTCAAGAACGCATTGGTACGCGTACGTGAGTAGTCTGAGGTATCGAGACGGTTATTGGTCGGATAGGCCGCCAATTGTCCTGCTGCAGGCTCGTTGGTGTGTGCTGCGTTAGCCACTGAACCGTTTGAAGGGTCGTAAGGATATAGCCAGACGTAGCCGCTATTGAGGCCAGAGCGTTGTGAACCTTCACGTTCTTGCTGAGAAGCAAACAGGGAAACACCCAGAGTGCTGTCGTCATTTGCCCAGCTAATCAAGCCACTGTACTCAGGTGTTACGTTACCACCTTTGTCGTCCATCAACTTGGCGCCAACTACTGCTTGGTTGCCAGATTCTAGTGGACGAATGGTGTTGACGTTGATGGCAGCACCGATACCGCCAGTTGGGGCGCTGGCACGACCAGTCTTGTAAACTTGCAGACCAGATACACCTTCAGAGGCGAGGGTCGAGAAGTCAAAAGACCGTGAGTTACCGGAAGCACCGAAACTGTTACCGCCGCTTGTGTTAGGAACATTCGCAGACGGCATTTGACGGCCGTTTAAGGTCACTAGGTTGAACTGGCCGCCAAAACCGCGAACAGTAACGTTAGAGCCTTCACCTTGGGCTCGGTCGATAGAGACACCGGTGATACGTTGCAGAGACTCTGCAAGGTTGGTGTCAGGGAATTTACCCATATCTTCGGCAGAGATTGCGTCAACGACACCTGCGGAGTCGCGTTTGACGTCCATCGCCATTTGCATACTACCACGTATGCCAGTGACAACGACCTCTTCCAATTGGGTGTCTTGAGCCATTACTGGGCTCGCGAGTATCGAGCATGCTGCGGATACAGCTGCTGCTATTTTGGTTCGTTTTAACATTTCTGATCCCCTTGTGGATTCTGAAACTAAACTTAGTTTTATAAAAGTTAGATATAAATTAGGTCTCACCGGGAGGCATGAATAATGCGATGCCAAACCGATAGAGAGTGACTAAAGTATACAGCAGCTTAGTAGATTGTAGTGGTATGAGACAGCAAATTTAGGTGTCAAAGTCATGGAGACTTTTAGACTTTGTTCGCATGTCAGCGCCTGATCTACATAGACTGCATCGGTCATTGTTATACAAAAAGCGCACAAAAAACACCCTTAATGAATACTTTTTTGTAAAAGTTCTGATTTTTCAAATTTTCGAAGGGGCTGAATCAGGCGAATTTCCTCGATTAAATAGAAGAAAAAGGGATATTTTGATAATTTATAATGTGTTTTGTGGGCAGAAAATGGGATATCACCCAGTGAAACATTGATCAAAATAAAAAATGAATTAAACGACCCTGAAAATCTTGCGGTCAATGCATCTTAGGGGATGAAAAGAATCCCGGGAACTCGTCATATATTCCTGGTGTATGCGATTGATTCTTGCATCTCTCACGCAAGCTGGAGTTCTGTTCTTCTCGTGACTGAATAGCTAGAACCGGGGAAGTAACTCCCGCCCCCAGTCCGATTAGTCTTGACTGGGGGTGTTTTATTTCGGGAGGTCGTCTAAAGCTAAAACCAAATGAATTTTAATTTTGAGATAAGAGCTTGCTCAGCTTTTTCTGCACCGTAGCCAGTTTTACGCAGTTAACAAAGACTTCCATTGCTTTAACAACCTCGGGTAGGGGCGGCAAAGTTGGTGCGATCCGAATATTCCGGTCTTCAGGATCCTTGCCGTATGGAAAAGTCGCGCCGGCTGGCGTGAGCTTGACGCCTGCTTCGTTCGCAAGCCGAACAACTTCGGATGCGAGCCCGGGTTCTGTATCAAAAGAAATAAAGTAGCCGCCGTCTGCCTGTGTCCAGCTACCATATTCGGCCAGTTCACTATTCAGGGCTTGAAGCACTGCAGCAAATTTAGGGCGAATGAGTTCTGCATGCATGCTCATATGGGTGAGGAGTGCTTGCTTGTCGGGAAACATCTTGGCATGACGCAGCTGGTTGACCTTGTCAAAGCCAATGATTATTACACCAAGTAGTTTCTGAAGTTCGGCCAGATTGTCATTAGAGCCCGCGACAAAAGAAACACCGGCCCCGGCAAAGGTAATTTTGGAAGTAGAGCCAAATTGCCAGACAGAGTCTTGCGTTCCATGAGCCTCACATCGGTCCCAAAGGCTGGCGAGCTGAACGGGTGTGTCACTTAAATCGTGCACTGCGTAGGCGTTATCGTAAAAAACCCGAAACCACGGCTTGGCGATTTTCCCAAGTTGGGCAATTCGCTCGACCGTCTCATCAGAGTAAACAACCCCGGTGGGATTCGAATATTTGGGAACACACCAGAGACCAACGATATTGTCGTCGTCTTCGATAAGGGCTTCGACAGCATCCATGTCCGGGCCAGCTTCTCTCATGGGGACAGTCACCATCTCAACCCCAAGGTTTTCACAAAGGCTGAAATGACGATCGTAACCGGGAACTGGGCAGATCATTTTCGCTTTACAGGCATTGGACCAGGCATTTTCCGAACCGCGAGCACCGTAATAGAAGGAATGAAGCATGCATATGTACATCAGGGTGAGACTGGCGTTACCTGCAGCGATGACGTTATCGGCAGGAACATTCAGCATATCCGCACCGAGTTTCCGTACTTCAGTAACCCCTCGAAGATTGCCGTAATTGCGAGTGTCTTCGCCATCGGCTGTTAAATAGTTTCCTTCCAGAAACCCATCGAGGTGATCAGACAGGCTCAGCTGATCTGCGGAGGGTTTTCCCCGCGTGATATCAAGCTTAAGATTCTGGGCCTTAAGGGCCTGATATTGGACGTTTAGTTCTGTCTCGAGTGAGATAAGTTGGTCGCGAGTCTGATATGACATAAAATGGTGCTATGTAAGTCGATAAATTGTGGATGATGGCATCCTATAATTCAACTTGAATCCAGATGCTAGCTAGCTGGGAATTATAGGCGATTTATTGTGCAGAGCAACATGGCTTTTGGCCTAAAGTTCAATGCTGACAAGGAGTTACAATAGCGCTATAAAATTTTTTGGGGATGGGCAAAGAACCATCGCTCACCTATAATTGACAACCTCTTCTAAACCTTATATGCAGGATCTACTCCATGGGTGATTACAAGATCAGTCCCGAAGTTTTGCCTTCTTTGCAAGATTTTGTGTTACCGGAAAACCTTGGTTTTGGCGAGGTTAAGTCGCCTATTATGTATCGCGCCGATTATGCCAATGGGCATTGGCAGACAGGGGAATTGATGCGCTATGGAAAAATAGCGCTTGATCCTGCCAGTAAGGTTTTACATTACGCGCAGGAAGTTTTCGAGGGTTTAAAGGCCTACAAGGTTCAACAGCCTCACGCGAATTTCTTCCGGCCACTGGAAAACCTAAAGCGCATGAACCGATCAGCCGATCGTATGTGCATGATCAATATTCCTGAAGATGTCTACATGGACGGGATCAGCCTGATTACGGCGTACAGTGAGCAATTTATTCCCGACCGTTCCGGAGAGTCCCTGTATTTGAGGCCGCTCCTTATCGGCACAAAAGCCAATTTGGGTATGGGTATATCTGATACGTTTACCTTCATGGTTATTGCCAGTCCCTCGGCAATTTATCATGCGGGCAACATGCGTGTTCAGATTGAGCGGGAAGCCTGCCGTGCTGCGCGAGGCGGAACCGGGGCGGCCAAAACGGGCGGAAACTATGCAGCTGCCCTGCAGTCAGCTCGCAATGTCCAAGCGCGTGGCTATGACCAATCGCTCTGGCTAGACCCCGTGCATATGAAGTTCATCGAAGAATTGTCGGGTATGAACCTTTTTTTCTTGATGGATGGTGCTTTGCACACGCCCAGGCTAACGGGTTCTTTCCTTTCCGGTGTGACCCGAGGCTCGATTATCCAGCTGGCGAAACACCTAGATTTTGAAGTGGTTGAGCGAGATATTGAGATTGCAGAAATTCTCGAGGGTCTGAAATCCGCCAAGGTTAAGGAAGTATTTGCCTGTGGAACGGCCGCGATTATCTCGCCGGTTAGTGTCATAGCCGATGCGGACGATACGCTTTATGAGCCGGAAAACATCGATGATCTGGCGGCGAGCTTGCGCGAGTCTCTTCTGGCTATTCAGGAGCGGCGTGAGGAAGACCCTTTTGGCTGGACAGTAGAAGTAGACAGTAAATACTACCCGTCCCAACGGGCTAAACTGTCGACAGTTGCTGGTTAATAAACCCAGTTGAAACTAAAAAAGGGAGGCACGGCCTCCCTTTTTTTGGTTAGATTTTTTGGGCGCTAAGAAAACTCACTAATGAGTTATCAAATCGAATACCACCTGAATGCTGTCGGTAAAGCGAATGTCACCAGGGATGAATCGGCCACCCGCGCTTTCTGCCGAAAAGGAACGAACAGCCATGTCGCTGGCCATGGCAAACTCAGGTCGCACAATTTGGCCGCTGTGATAATTGATGTTGTAGACAGGACCCAGTTGGGCTCCATAAGCCTCGGCTAACTCTGCAGCTTTTTGCTGTGAGTCTTCAATTGCAGCTGCCCGCGCCTGTGCTTTTAGCTGGTCTTCCCGGGACGATCGGTAATTAATCCCCTGTATGCCATCGACATTGTGGCTAATAGCGGTGTCCAGAACCGGGTGCAGCATATCCAGATCGGTTATATCAACACTGATGCTGCGCGTGGCCTGAAAACCGATAAAGCGTTGTTGCCGATTTTGGTAATCATACTGAGCGGAGATATTCAGGCTGGCAGCAGTAACCTGTTCTTCGCTTATGCCCAGATCCTCCAATTCATCGAGAAAGGCGTTAAGGCGTCGATCACTTTCGGCTTTGGCTCCGGCACTGTCGGCAGATTGGGTCTGGAGCATTAGATTGATGGTTGCTTCATCTGGTTCGGCGACGATTTCAGCATTGCCGGAAACACTAATCTGGGGCATGTGCGACTGCTGGGCATCAGCAGCTTCGCCACAACCGACCAAAGAAAAGAGCAGTAAAAGTGAAAGCAAGCGCTTGTTTTTGATCATTTGAATGGTCCTCATGAATCGTCTCCTTTGATAGGC
Source organism: Gammaproteobacteria bacterium (assembly GCA_030830945.1). GTDB lineage: Bacteria > Pseudomonadota > Gammaproteobacteria > Pseudomonadales > GM7GCV1 > GM7GCV1. The sequence continues at coordinate 5,811 of JAURLY010000222.1, forward strand.
GCTTTTCGCGATGAACGCGGGTGCGCCTTGTCATAAATCTTGGCCAGATGTTGGTAGTCCAGATGCGTATAAATCTGCGTAGTTGAGATGTTTGCGTGGCCAAGAAGTTCCTGAACTGCACGCAAATCACCACTGGACTCCAATAGATGACTGGCAAAAGAATGCCTCAGCATGTGCGGCGTGACTCGGCTATTGATGCCTTGTGAGACGCCATACTCTGCCAATTGCTTCTGAATGGTTCGAGGCGTAATTCGGCTGCCTCGGGAGCCGATAAACAAGGCTTGCCCGGAGTTGTCTTTTGCGTGATGGGTTCTTTCCTTTAACCAGACGCGCACGGATTCCAGAGCCTTTCGGCCGATAGGCAGTTCCCGGGTTTTGTTGCCCTTGCCAGTTACCCTGAGGCTGGCGTCGGCCAAGTCCAGATCAAAAATATCCAGTGAACAAAGTTCGCTGATACGCAAGCCCGATGAGTACATCAGTTCCAGAATGGCTCGGTCGCGGACGCCTATCCAGTCATCCCGGGTGATTTCCAGTAGTTGGGAAATTTCATCGACGTCCATCGTCTTGGGGAGTGCTTTTTGTGATTTTGGGGCCTGTATTCCATCCGCCGGATTATGGTTGCACCAGTGCTGGCGAATGCAGAAACGAAAGAAAGATCTAGCCGCGGACAGCCATCTTTGAATGCTTTTGCCGTTGAGCCCCCGGCGATGAAGGTCGGCCATGGCATGTCTCATGCCAAGGCTGTCTACGTCCCTGGGGTTGCTATCAGCGCCGACAATGTTGGCAAGTTTGTTCAGGTCGCGGGCGTAATTATCGACAGTGTGGTGCGAGAGCTGGCGCTCAGTACGTAGATGGTGAAGAAACTGGTCGGTGGCGTCTTCGATATTCACCAGGGCAGTAGTCCTAATGGCTTAGCAAAGCCTGTAGATAGTCGCCGATATAGGAAACAAAGTCTGTGCCCATATCGTTGGTGAAGTGATCCTTGTCTTTGCTGCCTATCACCAGGTAGGTATCAACATCTTTGTATTTAAACCGAACCATGGCGATAGAGGCGGTTTTTTTCGTCTCTTTCTTAAAGATGATGTTTTTAAGCTTTTCTGATGGGCGACCGACAAATACGCCCAGGTTGTAAACGGCATTCCTTAGCTTGCCCAGTTCTTCCGGGCTGAGCCCAACAACGTTGTCGCCGTTCATTGGCCAGATGCTGTGCTCTACGACCAGATAAACGGAATCGAGTTTGAACTCTTTTATGATGGTTTTTGTGAGTTCTTCCAGAATGGCCTTGGGCGTCGACGCGGCGGCGGTCGCAACACTTAGCGCTTGAATTCTCTTGAGCAGGGCTTCGTTGTTTTTGGAGTGTGTGGCGAGATCGGCCAGGCGCTTGCGCATGGTGTCGTGATGAGTTCGCAATAACTCGACTTGGCGCTGAATCAGCGATACGGCATCGCCTGTATCGTGAGCAAAATTGAGGTCGGCAATCAGGGTCGGGTAAGTTTTGAAGAAGTCGGGGTTACCCTTCAAATAGCTGATTATCTGTTCTGCCTCGAGCAGTGGCTGCTCATCAGGACTTTGAACTTTTTCTTGCTTTTCGCTCATATCCTTACCTGACCGTGAAATACTGTTTTGGCCGGCCCGGTTAGAATGACAGATTGTCCTTCGCCCGGCCAGTATATTTTAAGACTGCCACCTGGCAGGTTGACCTGAACTTCGTTGTCCAGTTTGCCCAACTGAATGCCAGCCACAACGGCGGCGCAAGCGCCGCTGCCACAGGCCAGGGTTTCCCCGGCACCGCGCTCGAAGACACGCAAGTTAATTTCGTTGCGACTGAGAATTTGCATAAAGCCGATGTTTGCACGATTAGGGAAGGAAGGATGCGCTTCCAGCAAAGGGCCCAAAACCCTGACAGGTGCAGATTCTGTGTTTTCAACTTCCAATACCGCATGAGGATTGCCCATGGATAAAACCGAAAGCTCGACTGTCTTATTGTCTGCTTCCAGTGTGTAAGTCGGTTGCTGCTGATCTGCCGCAAAAGGAATCATCGACGGGTTGAATTCGGGCACACCCATATCCACCGAATAGGTGTTATCCGGGTTTATGCCAATTTCATAGCGACCACTCAGCGTTTGAACACGGATTGGGTTGCGGGCGCTGAGTTTGCGGTCATGCACATATTTGGCAAAGCAGCGTGCGCCATTGCCGCATTGCTCAACTTCGGAGCCGTCACCGTTAAAAATACGATAGTTGAAGTCCACGTCGGGACTGCTGGGCGCGTCAATAATCAGCAATTGGTCAAAGCCAATACCAAAATGTCTATCTGCCAGTTTCCTGATTATTTCTGGACTGAGTTCGATATCAATCGTGACTGAATCGATGACGATAAAATCGTTGCCGATACCATGCATCTTGTTAAATTTTAACCACATGCACTTAGTCCTTTTTCGGCATAAAGCGATGCTCGCCGACAATTAAGTCGTCAAGCGACTCTCTTTCACGAGTAATCTGTGAGTGGTCGCCGCTAACCATAACCTCTGCAGCCCTGGTGCGGCTGTTGTAGTTGGAGCTCATGCAGAAGCCATAGGCTCCAGCACTAAAAATACACAGCAGGTCACCCTCGACCAGTCCGAGTTCGCGCTCTTTTCCCAAAAAATCAGCACTTTCACAAATAGGCCCTACGATATCCCAGGTTTTTGTTTCCCTGGGTTGTTCAACAACCGGTTGGATATTCATCCAGGATTGATAAAGCGCTGGGCGCAGCATGTCATTCATGGCGGCATCGACCACCGCAAATTTCTTTACTGTATTTTCCTTGGTAACCATCACCCGGGTTATCAAAACACCTGCGTTTGCGGCGATCGACCGACCAGGTTCAAATACCAGTTTTTGGGGGCGATTACCCAGTCGCTCAAACAAGCCTTCATAGAGTTCGCTTGGGTGGGGAGGTATTTCATCTCTATAGGTCACGCCCAGACCACCGCCCAGGTCAATGTGTTCCAGGATGATATTTTCTGCTTCAAGGGCGTCGACCAGATTCAGGACGCGATCAAGTGCATCCCAATAGGGTGCCAGCTCAGTTAATTGCGAACCGATATGGCAGTCGACACCAATTACCCGAATATTGGGTAATTCAGTTGCCAGAGCATAAACCTCAGGGGCTATTTTTATATCGATGCCAAATTTGTTTTCGCTCAGACCGGTTGAGATGTAAGGGTGTGTTTTGGCATCTACATCTGGATTAACACGCAGTGACACAGGCGCCTGGGTGCGCAGATCTCCTGCAACCTGATTAAGCAGTTCCAGCTCTGAAACAGATTCAACATTGAAGCAATGAATTCCGGCGTTTAAGGCCATTTTCATTTCGGCCGCACTTTTCCCCACGCCTGAAAAGACAACTTTGGTTGGATCGCCGCCAGCCATGAGGACACGATGCAATTCACCACCAGAAACGATATC
>JAURLY010000223.1 GCA_030830945.1 Gammaproteobacteria bacterium
AATGGTCTCGGGTTGCTAAACCAACTTCTTTTTACTTCTTTCAATTAATCTTCCTGCTGTTGGTGAACCAATCCTTATCAATATTTAGAAGATTTTCAGTTTAAATATCCAAACATACCCAATCGCACCAAATCCAGTCAATGTGATCAGCCAATATGCTACTTTCTCTAGCTTCGAGTATTGAGCATATATCTGGCCGAATGTTTTTGTAAAAGCGTCCGTTACCTTTTTTTTGTATGGCCTCCTATAGTACAAGTCTGTCATTTTGCATCTCCAGATTTTTTACTATCAATTCCATAGCTAATGGGAGCAATATTTATTCCTGGCTGCGTAGAGATTCCTATTTCGACCGCTGATCTCCCACCATAGGAATGGTTTATTCCTCCGCCAATATTTAACACTGGAATTGCGGGGATAGGCGGCATGTACACATTCGCCTGGGCACCACCTCCCTTCAGAAAGTCGGTAGTGAATTGTGCGCCTTGCCCACCTAGTATGGTTCCAGCATTAACCGAAAACCCGGGAATTGCGGAATAACCCGGGTAGGAACGACCTAACGCTCCTTGCCAGAAGGTGTCGCCGTTATGCAAGTTAATAGTAAATCCTCCTGATGCTACATACCAGCTACCTTGCGCTGATAAATAATCCGGTGAGTTAAGCCCTCGAAACGGTGGCATTCCCGCCGCACACTCCGCTGTCGCACAATCTTTGCCACGAAACGGCGGGTTGGGTTTTGAGATGAATTCACCATCGATCGTTCCTTTTCCATTAAACGACGAGAGCCTGGTTGTGGCGGCCACCTTGTCAGTAAATTGCTCAAACGGCGTGTAGACAAAAGCGTCACTAGCCTTCTGATCTCGAACCCAAGCTAACTCCTGAACTAGGCTTGCAACTTCGGCAGCACTCACATAGTTCTGCTTGTATAGCGACGTCCCTTCAGGGAATTGTGCCCAGCACTTCACTTCATAACAAGCTGCTTTCGTTAGGCGCTCCTCTAATTTCTTATCGCCGTTGGCTTTGATAGCAATCCGCTGTTTTTCGTCGAAATGAAGCTGCCGATTATTCGCATCGACAGACAGACCAGCCCCTGCACCGGATGTGCCTACAACTACATTGCCTAAGCCAGCGGCCGTGATGTCACTTACATTTGCCGCTACGCCTTTCGCGATGGTGGCATTCATGCCAGACTTCACGAGCGTATCTTCAAGGCTCGCCTGTAATTCATTGAGTTTGGGCGCCGCGATGGCTGCGGCGCCAGCACCTGCTGCACCACTGCTATCACCAACAAGAGCGCCCACAGCAGTGTGGATTAGCACGCGGTAGCTGCCACCTTCGTCCCATCGCGCCTTCTCATCGATCAAGGCGGCACGCTGCTTCGTATCTGTTTCGGCCGTGAGTTTGTCATTGAGCGCCTTGATTTGGTCCTTGCAGTTATTGCATACTTCTCTAAATAACGTACCAAATAATTTAAGGCTTAGCTGATCTAGTTGAGGCTGTGTTTTGAAAGTTTAATGATAACTTTTAATATTCAAAAACTTTTTTAAATATATTCGTGGTTTCAAGTACGAAGTGCAACACGGTTTAAAGATTCATGAAACACCTGATGTGGGGTTTTAAATCCCAATCGTTTTCTGGGGCGGTGATTCAATTGATCTTCGATCATTTTAAGCTCGGCATCCGTGACAGTAGATAGAAGACGCTTCTTCGGAATGTACTGCCGCAGTAACCCATTGAAGTTTTCATTCGATCCACGCTGCCAGCTGGCAAAAGGATCGGCAAAGTAAGCTGTCGAACCCAAGCATTCATCAATCTGTCTATGGCCTGCAAACTCTTTGCCGTTATCGTACGTAATCGTTTTGACTCGCGAAGCGAGGGGTTTAAGTCGCTCAACAATGGCGGCACTGACTTGATCAGACGTCTTGCGATTAACCTTGGTCATTACTGCATAGCCGCTTTTTCTTTCAACCAGCGTGACGATGGCATGTTGGTGCGCCGCTCCAATGACGGTGTCGCCTTCCCAGTGACCAATGTGGGCACGTCGCTCAATCGATTCAGGCCGAAGAGCAATGGAACGCCTATGGGGGATTTGACCGCGTCGATCACGGCCGCCAGCGTAGCGTTTGCGCTTTTGCTTCTGGCAACGCAGGGAGCGCCATAAATGTCCACCCATCGCCTTATCTGCATAGATTTTCTGGTAAACCGTCTCGTGGCTGATTGGCAGCTGGCTGGCAATCTGTTCAGGACTCCATTGCAGACTGAGCAGGGATCGCATTTGCAGCAATATCTGTTCATCGATGTGAGCCGCATTACGGCTGGCTTGCGAACGTTCGTCCGACAGATTCTGAGCCTGGCGGGGACGATATCCTCGACGGCCAGATCCACGCGCCAGCTCTCTGCTAATCGTCGATTTATGGCGCCCCAGAATCTGGGCTATCTCGGATTGTGTTTGTCCTGCTTTCATAAGCGCTTGAATCTGATAACGTTCGGTTTGGCTGAGGTGTGTATAGGTCATGTGCTTCTTCGACTGGCCGGTCAAAAGGCTTTGATACTAATGCACCTCAGCCATCCAACCCATTAATCAAAGTTGCACTTCGTCCTTGAATTCACCTTTTGTAATACTCAGTAAATTCAAATAAAACGAATTAATTTCTTGCGCGTTGAAGTCTGTTTGACTTTGATACATTGAATATCGACCACCACCATGAATCTTTAGGCTTGCGCTAACGATGATTCTTTTTCTTCCCAGCGTGCGCGTTCGGTGCCGGTGCTGTCGTCGATGTCAACTATTCGCGGATATCCAGCCAAGCTGAAAATTTTCCGTATCAGCGGCAGTCGTTTCTGGCAGATGCGTTGCTATATGAGCGGCCGCATGTACGTGCGTAGTACACGCTCGGTTGAAAAGCAACTCGCTGTTGATGCTGCAAAGCGTTTTTATGACGAGCTGGTGCTTAATGAACGCCGCGGAAGCCAGCAAGCATCTGGTTTTCTGCAGACTACCAACTCGAGTAATCGTCAATCAAGGC
>JAURLY010000224.1 GCA_030830945.1 Gammaproteobacteria bacterium
CTACAAGTCTTCTTCTTTCATTTTGATTTTTCGCCACAAATTCTCTCATCAAAACATTTAGTGTTTCTGCAATGCCTTTTGAAGAATTAGATTGTAATGTTATTGATATAAGATTTGTATATGGCAATTCCTTTACTGTTATATTTTTAGATAATTGGAATGCGCTGTCAATAATATTAGTATTATTCTCCAAAATCTCGGGTAATTCATCTTCTTTCAATTTTCTAATGGTTTGCATTAGCATATCTTTTGTATTTATTCTTAATGCAGTTGTTCTAATATAATCTCGCATCATTCCAGGAAATGCTTCTTGTTGTTGTCCAGCTACCGTTACTTGCTTTGTAGGATCCAATAATAGTAGTCCAGATGATTCATAACTTGTTTTTTTAAATGGTATTAATAGTATAAGGGCGATAATCGTTAGGGTCCCTCCTATTAATATAATTAAGGGCGCTCTTCTAAATATAAATTCTATTATAGAAAATGGTTTGTTGCGTTTACCCTCTTGCAACACCTGCATGTTCGTTACCAGTTCGGGATGGTTTAATAACATTATTTTGTTTTTATTTAAGTTGTGTGGTATTAGCGAAGTCAACAACTGTAATTGATGGCAATAGTCGTGTAATGTAATAATTAAATCTACTTACTCCCCTTTCTCCAGCATATATTAGATCTCCTTCTGTTAAATAAATGTTCTTTCTAAGATCTCCTTGTTCTATCCAAATGCTTGTATCGATCTCAAGTACAACCGCCTTGTCTTCGACGCGTCTAACTAAATACACTTTTTGCGGATCTCCGTCTGCAGTTAATCCACCACTTCTCGTCAATGCTTCCAATACGGTCATCGGTGTACGTAGTAAGACTGGTCCTGGCTGCCTCACTTGTCCCAGCACGAAAGCTACTTTGCTCTGCCCCTGCGGAACGAAGACAACGTCTCCGTTTTTGAGATTGGCATTGAGTGCCATGTTGCCACTTTCTAAGAGCTCTCGTATATCAAGCCAAATGACTTTGTCTTTTCCTCTACCGATGATTGCTCGATCTACTGGTGGACTGTTTCCGGCGTAATCTCTAACGACGCCACCCGCTAATGCCAAGGCCTCCAACAACGTAGCAGATCCTGGTAAATTCACGACGCCTGGTCGAAGGACTTGTCCCAATACAAATACTCTATTGTTTGTATATTTCTGCATTAAAAGTGTTACTTCGGGATCTTCGTAATATTTTTTCAACGCATGGGTCACAAAGTCTGATGCCTCGCCGAGCGTTTTCCCTTCAATATTTATTAAGCCTACTCTGGGAAGTGCAACCATACCGTCTGGTGCAACAATCACACTTGGTTGACTGATATCATTTCGACCTCTGACCAAGTACGAAAATTCGTCTCCCGGTCCGAGACGGTAAATGCGGTCTTCTGGTGGTGTGAACGCCTCAACGGCCTCCTTCGAAGCAGAGGGTTGCGTTTCAATTTTCCTGACCCCGGGCATGTCCGTCGGTATTTCTGTACTTTGAAGGGCAAATGGCGGTTCTTGGTTCAAAGACTTCGTCGGGGTTGACAGAGCGGCGAGCGAAGTAGGTATGTTTTGCTTGTTCGGCTGCGGACCGTAGACGCCCGATTTTCCGCGTATGGTGTCGCAGCCCCCCATCACTGATGCAACAGCGACTAGCGCCAGGAGTCGGTATATGTCATTTCTGGGTGCTATATATTTCATTGGATTAGGCATCGCGTAGCTAGGAATCGTTGGCCACACCATGTGGGTGAGAGGTTTACCTGCGTGCGGTACGTGCGTGGTGATGGAGTCTTGCAGTCGCCGCGGCTTTCCCTTCCCACAAACAGGCCCGCTGATATTTCCTCAAAAATTTCTTAAATTTTGCGTTGTCGTAACGTGGCAAACGCTTAATTAGGCTTTTTATATATCCCCACCACATGCCAAGCCCACCCACGATCAAGGGAGGGCGCGTCATACGGTATACGGCACTAGCCGTCATGTAGGCTAGCCCAGTGCCCATGTAGTACTGACCGTAGCCATGGCGCATGCGTCCAGTCCAAATGCTTTGTTGACTCGACCCCATCGGGCGCAAGTGGATAAATCGAGTTTCTGGGTCATCGCGGCTGAAGGCTATCCAATTCATCATCCTGCAACTGTGGCAATCAATCCCATCCCACATTACTTCTCTGACGAAGCCGCCAATTTCTTGGAAGCACTCTCGCTTGTAGAACTTAGTCATCCCCACAGACATTTCGTCGCCACACTTTTCACTGATCAACTGTTTTCCATCTTCGCTTCTGAAATACGGTTTACCACTGCAAGTGCCTAGGGCTGGCTCTTTCTCCATCCAACTGATCAGCGTCTCAAAATATGTGGGCGGGATGTCAAGATCAAGATCAAATTTACAGAGGTAATCGAAATCATTGATCTGAATCGTATCCAACCCCGCGTAAAACGCATCAATAACGCCAGGCCCCACGGCGCGTCGACCACGATCTTCTCTGCGAACGATCTGTATCCAGTCTACCTTTTTGGCATATGCAGCCAGAATTTCAGGCGTTTCGTCGCTGGATCCATCATCCACGATCACCCAAAGCGTGGGCAAAACCGTTTGTGCCAGTACGCTGTCCAAACATTGCTGTGCATACTGAGCTTCATCTCGGCAAGGCGTGATGAGAACGTAGTTAGATGTACTCATTTAAGTTCCGCTATGTCAAGTTGTTGCAGACCCACGCACAGGAGAAGTCAAATCACAAAAAGCCTGTTGCATACGCGCGATGTTGAGGTCGAAAGAAAATTCTTCCGCTATCCGCTGCTGCCCAGCTTTGGCTAGTCTGTTGCGCAGAGGTTTATCCTCCAGCAAGTTCAACATTCGGCTGCTTAAGGCGCCCACATCCTCAGGAGGGGTTAGACAGCCGTTTTCCTGATCCGTAACCAATTCGCGGATGGTGTCTAGGTCACCGCTGATGACGCAAATACCTTGTGCCATGGCCTCCATCAGCACCACCGGAATACCATCTTTGTCTCCGGAGAGATCTGTGCGGCATGGCAAGACAAAAAGATCTGCAGCCGACAAAAGCTTCAAAACCTCCCGGTTGCCCATTGCACCTCTGAAATGCAGGATATCACCCAGTTTCAATGCGTTAGCCAAAGCTTTTAACGCGTCAAGTTCTGGACCGTCTCCCACCACATGACAACTAAATTGTTGACCTACCTGCCTGAGTCGGTGCAATGCCTGTACTAACAAATCGAATCCTTTTTTAGGTACCAGGCGGCCAACCGCAACAATCAACGGGGGCTGGCCATTGGTCGCCGTTTTAATTTCGGGATCTGGCGCAAGCTTTACCCCACAACGGATAACCGGGTATTGAGCATCAGGCCTTGGAACTAAGGATTGGTAATGACGCCGGTGCCAAAAACTGATGCAACGCACAAAATCGGCTCTTTTCAATTTTTCTGGTAACAGAGATTGGTCTCTGAAAATGTCTGCTGCATGCCCAGAAAAGCTGAAGCCAATTCTCAACTGATGAGCTGTGTACATAGCTATAGTTGTTGCTACATGCGCCATGTGGGCGTGGATATGATCATGTCCCTGGGTACGTAACCGGCGCGCCAAAGCCAATGATGCCAAAGCTTGCCAGATCACTTTGAGTCGGGCTATGGCTTTGAGCGGCTTGGCCAACAGCGCGTCACGGGCTGCCAGCC
>JAURLY010000225.1 GCA_030830945.1 Gammaproteobacteria bacterium
GACGATCAGTTTTATTGAGCAGCCACGAGATAACCCATTCTTTGTCATGCTGGCTTATACCTCCCCTCATGCTGAATTGGCGGTGCCCGAAAAGTACAGCAATCAATACCAGCTAGATGAAACGCCCTACACTGGAATGGCGACAGGTACTCCGGATGATCAATATGCATGGTATTACCCGGAGCCCGTGGAAAGACCCAATGCGACTCTGGCAGGTATGGTTACAGCGCTGGATGATTACGTTGGCCAGATTATCTCGGTGCTGGATGAAAAAGGCATTTTGGACAATACCCTGATCGTCTTCACCTCTGACAACGGCCCACATGCTGAGGGAGGCGCTGATCCCGAATACCTGAGAGCAGCATATCCCTACAGGGGGCAGAAACGAGACTTGCTGGATGGCGGAATTCATGTGCCTATGCTGATGCAGTGGCCTGAAAAAATTAAGCAGGCTCGTACTGATGACACGCCATGGTCATTTGCAGATGTGCTGCCTACTTTTGCTGATATAGCTGGTGTCGATTTAAATTTGGTGCCGCGAGTAAGCACAAACGGTGTGTCGATAGCTAGCTTGCTTAATGATCAACCTGGAAAAATAGATGAACGGATCATTTATTGGGAATTTGGCAAACAGGCAGGGGATCCTAATTCCGGCATTATCGGCGAAACCTTTCAGGCCGCTCGCAAAGGTGATTGGAAGGCGGTTCGTTACGGACTCGATGGCGAAATTGAGTTATACGATATTCTCAAGGATCCGGGTGAGTCGATGAACTTGGCGTCTGAAAATGAAGAGCAAGCCAAGGAATTTTTTGATCTGTTTGAAAAATACATAAACCAGTAATCGGATGGCAGGAACCATATGGAAAAAGTCGCTTTTGTAATGACGCTGTTGCCTGGAATGGAGGCAGAGTACAAAAAAAGACATGATGAGATTTGGCCTGAGCTGGTGACGGCACTTGAAGAGGCGGGGGTGTCGGATTATTCAATTTTTTACGAGGAAGCGTCAAATAAGCTTTTTGCGGTTCTAAAGCGAACCAGTGATCATCGTATGGACGACCTTCCAGATCATCCAGTGGTGAAGAAGTGGTGGGCGTATATGTCCGATATTATGTTGACTAATGATGACAACTCCCCGTCGAGCCATCCGCTTAGCAAAGTATTTCATCTGGATTAAAATCACTCGCTAGCCATAGCTTTTTGAAACTTCATAAAAAAAGCCTGCTTCCATAACAAGAAGCAGGCTTTTTTCTTTTGGTTCAGGCTGTTTATTCGTATTTAGTTGCTTTCAACTATTGCTGAATAAATTCCTGCCCGCAGCTTGTCGTAATCGTCCAGTCCGGGATTGGGTGACCTTAGCTGGCTCATATAGACCACGACCAGGTTTTCCACTGGGTCAACCCAATAAGTAGAGTGGTATGCACCACCCCAGCGGTATTCGCCGACAGTACCCAGCGCACCTCTGGCACCCAGGTCTTTAAGTACGCCGAAGCCCAAGCCAAAACCGCTTCCCTCCTGAAACGGGATGCCGCGGAGATGATCAACTGTCATTAGTTGAACTGATTTAGGGCTGAGTATTCGCTCGCCGTTCAGTTGTCCGCCATTTAATGTCATTTGCAGGAATTTAGCGTAGTCGCTAGCTGTAGATAATAGTCCTGCGCCACCGGAGAAGTTTGTGCGTGGGCCAGTCACGTATTCGCCCTGGCCTTGCATGCTACCTTCATCAGGTGCTGGTATAAGGCCGCCGTCGGGGTTGCCAATACCCAGATAAACTTTCGTCAGTCGACTGGTTTTTTCCGCGGGTAAGTAAAAGTGAGTGTCGTCCATGCCCAGAGGGGTAAAGATTTCGTCGTCCAAAAATTCATCCAGTTGCTCGCCGCTGGCGACTTCGATGACTGCGCCAAGGATGTCGATGTTATAACCATAAATATACTTCTCGCCCGGCTGTGCCATTAAGGGAAGTGTTGCCATGGTTCGGACTGTTTCCCTGATAGGTTCTTCGCGACTGGCGAGATACCAGCCAGTAAAACCGGCGTCTAGCCAGACCTGGTTGATCGGATTTTCTCTCGGGTTAGTGTAGGCGCCATAGCCAATACCGGAAGTATGGGTCAAAAGATCCCTGATGGTAATTTGACGATCAAGGGGCTCTAGATCCAGTCCGCCCTGGTCGTTGGGTACTCCAACCTGTGCGGTTTCCCATTCAGGCAAATATTTACTCAGTGGATCAGAGATGAGCAAATCGCCTTTCTCTTGAAGAATCATGATGCCGACACTGATAATAGCTTTTGTCTGGGAGGCAATCCGGAAAATCGAATCTTCTTCCATGGGAACTCCAGCCTCCATATCCTGCATACCTTTTGCAGAAAAATAGGCAATGCGGCCGTTTCGAAGAATGAGTGTGACATTGCCGGCTACTTGTTCATCGTCAACATAGCTTTGCAAGATGTTGTCGAGATTTTGTAAGCGGTCAGCGTCCAATCCCAATCGTGCGGGACGTGCCTCCCTGAAGTCTTGTGCCTGAATGCTGGCAGCTGCGAAAAAAGTGAGTAGCAGAAATAAAGCTGAGCGCTTGATGTTGTTCATTGTCATTGTTTTCCCCTCACGCTGAAGATTTTTTAATTATTGATACTGCGTTCTTAGATAGCTAAAAAGTATATTGAATTCATGACAATATCAGAAATAGATGAATCATAGGAATGAGTATTCATTACGCTCCCTGTATTTATGTCGCATGATTTAAGGAGGTTTTGATAGGCTAGCCTTTTATGTGATGGGTTTAAATTACTGATGAAAAAACTAGTAGAGGGCATAGCCCAGAACCTTGTTATGAGGCAAGCCACCTTAGCTACAGCTGAATCCTGTACTGGCGGAGGCATAGCCAAAGCACTGACTGAATTACCAGGCTCTTCTGTCTGGTATCAGGGTGGGGTTGTTTCTTACAGCAACTCCCTTAAACAAAAGCTTTTATGCGTGACCACGGCTTCATTGGAAAACTATGGAGCAGTCAGTGAGCAAGTTGCCAGAGAGATGGTCGAAGGTGTTGCGAAAATAGCCAGCTCAGATTTTGCCGTCTCCACTACTGGAATCGCAGGGCCTGATGGCGGCAGTGTGGATAAGCCAGTCGGGACGGTTTGTTTTGGCTTTTTTTGTGAAGGGGAAACCATGGCAGAAACCAAAATGTTTTCCGGTGGGCGTGCAGAAGTGCGTGAAGCGACCATAGATTATGCATTGAC
>JAURLY010000226.1 GCA_030830945.1 Gammaproteobacteria bacterium
AACACCTTTGGCAAACTCACCGCGGCGGTCATCTTTGAAACCATACAACACGATTTGGATGCTGGGGGGCAGGGCATGCTTGATCGCAATGCCTGGGGCGCCAACCTGACATACGCACATGATTCCTGGAAGTACTATACCCAGATATTATCTGCATCCAGCTATGCCAATGTTCCTGATAGCGGAGCACTTATGTTCTCTATTGCGGCAGAAAAAACCTTGGCTAAAGGCCTGACAACCTACGTAATCTATTCACAGACCGACAACGATGCCAACGCCACCTATCAGGGTGTTGATGGCGGACATGGCGACGAGCTTTCATCGCTGCCAGGCGGTACTCCGAAAGCATTTTCAGTAGGACTGAAATACGCTTTTTAAGGCATATTATCGATAAATTAATGGCTTATATTCTCCATAACCTTTTATCAGCAACCTAGATACGTTTAAATTGCCCCGGTATTTGCTTCTTCATCGATAGCAAAAGATAAAAAGCTCCCCACGGGGAGCAATAATTATTCGAATAATCTAACCGGGGAAAGCTTCTAGCTTTAATTATGAAGAATACATATCTACTTGCAGTACTTCTGGCAGCCTTCATCGCTAGCCTTGGCACCTTTGCCCAAGAATTTAATCCGGCCATGGATGTGGACGCCAGGGCGTCTAGCTGGAAACCTTCGCTGAGATATCCCGACCCGGCAATCGAGGTGATCGACCCTTCATTCCTGAAGTACCGGATCTTCAATGCCAGTGTGGAACAGCTCGCCACCGGCTTCCGCTGGGGAGAAGGGCCTGCCTGGAATGAGGAGGAGGGCTACCTGCTCTTCAGCGATTTGCCCGAAAACAGAATTATCAAATGGGACGAGGAGACGGGTGAAACCACGGTTTTTAATGCTGACTCAAGCAATAGCAACGGCAATATCTATGACTTACAGGGGCGCTTGGTTACAGCAGAACATATTGGCAGAAGAGTCGTTAGAACAGAGCACGATGGTTCAGTAACTGTTCTGGCTGACAGCTATCAGGGCAAGAAGCTTAATTCGCCCAATGATTTGGCTGTAGAGGCCGATGGTTCTATCTGGTTTACCGACCCGCCTTTTGGGCTCGGTAGCTACTATGAAGGCGTAATAACTGAGCCCGAACTGGATTTTCACGGTGTTTACCGTATCGATGGTGAAACCGGTGAGTTAAAACTAGTTCTGGATGATCTTATTGGACCTAATGGCTTGGCATTCTCACTTGATGACGAATTCCTATACGTTGTAGAATCCAGAGCCACTCCCAACAGACTTCTTTGGCGTTATAACGTTGGTGATAACGGCGAATTAACCAACAAAACCTTGTACTTTGAAGCGTTTAACAGCGGTGCTATCGATGGTTTTAAGGTTGATGTAGACGGTAACATCTGGACTGGCTGGGGCACTAACGGCGCTCTGGGAGTCGATCCGGCCCCTATGGATGGCGTTATTGTGATTAATCCTGAAGGTGACATTATCGGCCACATACACTTACCTGAAAGGTGCGCCAACGTCGCTTTTGGCGGCGAACACAAAAACCGGTTATTTATGACCTGTAGCCACTCGCTTTATTCGCTCTATGTGAATACACAAGGTGCTTATTAATGGAGTGTATTTCAGTAATGGACGAGAAAGTTACACAGCTTCAAGCCCTTGGCACGGCCGAGATAGAACATTTAGATGGTCCGTTTCTGGATCATCTTATTGGCACAAAAGAAATACTCAAGTCCTGGTCAGCACCGGAAGTTCTGCAAAACGCAGGTTTGTATCACGCGGCCTACGGCACAGTGGATTTTGGCGAAAGGTTCGCTTCACTGGAGGACAGAAAAAAGATTGCCGCCATTATTGGTGAAGAATCTGAAGCAATGGTCTACCTATACTGTTCCTGTGATCGTCATCATTTCTGGGCACAAATAGGTGTGGCCAAAACTTTGGAATTCAAAAACCGATTTACCAACAAAACATACCAAATTACCGAACAGGAATTACGGGATTTCTGTGAGCTAACGGTTGCGAATGAACTGGAGATCGCAACGGATAACCCAAATTTCATAAAAAAGAATAGAGAACGCTTTCTTGATTTGTTTGAGCGAATGGAGCCTTACTTATCACCCAATGCGATTCAGGCATATAAAGCATTACTCGCTTGATGTAGTCGACATGGGAAAGCGTCAACCCTGTAACTACCAGAGGACGACCATCCATGACTTCCCAGCTTAATCGTCGCAGCCTAATGCGCAATACACTGGCTGCTGCCCTGGGTTTACCCAGTATCGCAGCGCTGGTATCTGGTGCGCAGGCTCAAGAATCTACCACTCGCTCCCAGCTCAAAGGCAATATTCATCACTCTGTAGCCCGCTGGACATTTAATTTTCTTACTTTGGAAGAACTTTGCGCGCTGGTACAACGACTGGGGTTTTCCGCCATAGACCTGATTGGCCCAAACGAGTGGCACATTCTAAAGGAGTGGGGCGTGGATTCTTCCATGTGCAACGGCGCCGAAATAAGCCTGGAAGAGGGCTGGGGCGACAGTCAATATCACACCACGCTAATCGATAGCTACCGCAAGCACATAGATCTGGTCAGTGAGGCGGGCTATAAAAACCTGATTTGCTTTAGCGGCAACGCCCGCGGCATGGACCCGGAAACCGGTCTGGACAACGCCGAAAAAGGGCTCAAACAAATTATGGCTCAAGCGGAAAAGCAAAATGTCGTAATTCAGATGGAGCTGTTCAATAGCAAGATCGACCATCCGGACTACTTTTGTGACAACACCGCTTGGGGGATAGAGCTTTGCAAGCGGCTGGATTCACCCAATTTCAAACTGCTTTACGATATTTACCACATGCAAATCATGGAGGG
>JAURLY010000227.1 GCA_030830945.1 Gammaproteobacteria bacterium
CACCCCGATCAGGGCTTTCATCCGGGAGATGCGCTTGTTTTTGAAGCGCGACTAAGACGTCCTCACGGCTTAATGAATCAAGGGTTGTTTGACTACCAGCGTTGGTTGGTCAGCGAGTCAATCAGTGCCACCGGCTATATCACGAAACTTGCCCAACATCGATCAACAGAGCCCCCGGACTGGATTGCCAGCATAAATCGTTGGCGTCAGAAGCAATCGAATCATTTTCAGGAAGTTGGCATTTCCAGACCGGGCGTGCAGGCGGCTCTCACTGTTGGTGATCGACGATACATTGATGCCAATCTTTGGGACCTGTTTGTAGATGTGGGCGTTGTTCACCTGATGGTTATCTCCGGACTTCATGTTGGATTTGTTGCAGGCATGGCCTATTTCTTAAGTCGCTGGATTCTGGCACTGATGTTTATTAAAACGGGTATTAACAGCCATCGATGGGCCAATTTGGGAGCAGTACTCGCCGCATTTGCGTATGCCGGCCTGGCGGGGTTTTCGACGCCGACCCTGCGTGCCGTCATCATGCTCAGTGCACTACTTTTACCGCGTTTTATGTTTCTTGGGACGTCTCGATGGTGGGGACTGTCCCTTGCGTTAGCGCTGGTTGCCTTTTTCGAACCGATGGCCGCACTGCAAACCGGATTTTGGCTTTCTTTTTTGGCAGTACTGCTTATTTTCCTGACGTTTGGGACGACCGGACAAGAAAACTTTTGGTTGGGGCTAATTCGCCTTCAGTTGGTTTTTCTTGTTGGTTTTTCCGGCGTTATTTTGTTGGTTCAGGGCCAATTAAATCCCCTGGGCTTTTTCGCAAACCTGTTTGCTGTGCCCTTGACCAGTATATTGGTGGTTCCGCTGGAAATTATTGGTCTGCTGGCCGGAGGACTATCAGCGGAATCGGGTGTGTTTTTCTGGAAGCTGGCCGGGAGCATTCTTGATTTTATGATTCGGGTGCTAACCCATGTCAGTGAGGTCAGTTTTTGGCGGCTCCAGCGTCAGGAGATTCCGTTTTTATTTGGCATTGTGTCCGCTTTTTCAGGGATTACCCTGTTTTATTGGTCCAGATGGTGGCCAAAAGCAGCGGCGCTCTTACTAATGCTGCCACTGGCGTTACCACTGGTAAAGGAACGTTTTTTTCTGGAGTTGCGAGTATTCGATGTGGGCCAGGGCTTGGCGGTGATGATCCGACAGCCCGAATATAGCCTTGTTTATGATACGGGGCCGAAGTTTAGCGAGGACTTTGATTCAGGAGCAGATATTTTGCTTCCATCCCTGCGTCAATACGGTATCACGCGCTTGAATGACGTGGTCATAAGCCATCCAGACGCAGATCATCTGGGAGGTTATTCCGGTTTAACTCATGGGATGAATGTAGATCGGGTTTGGGTGGGTCGTCATTCACAGATAACTGAGGGCGCGAGGAACTGTCAGATTGGTCAGCGCTGGCAGGTAGGCCCGGTGAGTTATGAATTTTTGTCGCCATTGGCGAACGACCCCGGAGAGGAATTCGATTCGGACAATGATCGCTCCTGTGTCTTGCAGATTTCGTTTGCCAACCAGTCGATTCTACTGCCGGGGGACATTGGGAAGTCTGTTGAGCGTCGCCTGCTTGAGCGTGACCAGCTCGAAGCCCAGACTATCGTGCTAATCCCGCACCATGGTAGTAAAAGTTCTTCGAGCCCTGAATTCGTAAGAGCAGTCAGTCCAGAGATCGCCATCGCCAGTGCTGGATATCTCAATCGATTTGGACACCCGGCGGCTGAAGTGATACAGCGCTATGAGCATGTTGGAACAAACATATACAGCACCAATTTGGACGGGATGGTTCGGGTCGTATGGCGCGAATTTACTGAACGTGAAGAAGATCCGGTTTATGAGGTCGAAACTCAGTCAGGGCAGCGAATATTCTGGTGGCAGAAATGAATTTTGGTTACAGTGGAGCGCACCCAATCCATCCAGTCCACAAGAGGAATAGAGTTAGTGTACGAAATAGTGGTTGCAGGTGGTTGGCTTATGGTGCCCATACTGCTTTGTTCGCTGGTTTCCGTAGCCATCATCATTGAGCGGTTCTGGTCTTTGGGCCGCAATAAAATACTTCCCCCCGGTTTGCTTCGTTACGTTTGGGATCTTTACAAGTCCAATAAACTTTCAATGGATCGCATTATTGAACTGCGTCAGGACAGCCCCCTGGGCGAGGTATTCTCCGCTGGTCTGGTCAATCAGGCGCATGGTCGCGATGTAATGAAAGATGCCATGGAAGAGGCCGGTAGCAAAGTAGCTCACGAAATGGAAAGGTTTCTCGCCGCGCTGGGAACCATTGCAGCGATTACTCCCCTGTTGGGACTGCTGGGCACAGTACTAGGCATGATTGAAGTATTTACTGAAATCATGGCCAGCGGTACAGGTGATACTGGTCGGTTGGCTGGTGGAATTTCAACGGCATTGATTACCACTGCATCGGGTTTGACGATTGCGATCCCTAGTATGGTTTTCCATCGTTATTTTGAACGACAGATAGATGGCATGGTGGTCGATATGGAGCATCAGTGCTCTCGACTTGTCGATGCGATTTTTAGTGGCAAGGTGCTTTCCGAAACAGTTGATGAAGTCAGCCCTGGTCAGTCTGGAGCAGGTGTGGAGTGAAGTTTCGCAAGCAGCGCAAAGAGATGGTGCAACTCAATTTGACACCGCTTATTGACGTCGTTTTTTTACTGTTAATTTTCTTCATGGTGTCCACCAGTTTTACGCGGGAAAACCAGTTGCAAATTAATCTGCCGGAGGCCAGTGCGGAAGAAGTGTCTTCGGTCACCCACGGGCTAACACTAACTATTCAGGAAAACGGGACCTATGCCCTTAATGGACGCGTTCTGTCCAGTAACTCCATAGACATCATTAAGGAAGCGCTTCTGGAGGAGTCCCGGGGAGAAGTTGACCAAAGTCTTCTGCTGGTTGCCGATGCCAATGCCACCCATCAATCAGTCGTGCGGGCTATGGACGCGGCCGGGCAGCTTGGCTTTGTAAATTTGCGAATATCTACTCAGGAATCTGAGTCGAGCCAGAACTAATCCGGGTTGCCATAGCCATGAGTCTGGAGCACATCATCACCAGAGCCTGGTACGAAGATAAATCCTGGGTTAAATGCCTATCTGTCCTGACCCCTCTTTATCGTATGGGGCTAGAGCGAGCCAAAAAGCGCGCAATCAAGCAAAGAATAGAACTACCTGTGCCTGTCGTCGTTATTGGCAACATTACCGTTGGTGGGACAGGCAAAACACCTCTAATCATGTTTTTGGCACAAGCACTGGCGCAGCGTGGGCGACGGGTGGGAATTGTGTCGCGCGGTTATGGTGCCCGGACAAATCGTTACCCGTACAAAGTCATGGCAACAGACAGTGCTGACACGGTCGGTGACGAGCCCCTGATGCTGGCGCAGTCGCTGGATGTGCCTGTTGTCATCGACCCTCATCGGCTCTCGGCGATTAAGCACCTGCTGGAAACCAATGCGGAAGTGGATGTCATTCTTTCCGATGATGGCATGCAGCACTACCGTATGCCTCGAGACCTGGAAATCCTGGTTGTCGATGGCAGTCGCGAGCTGGGTAACGAGAAATTACTTCCAGCAGGGCCTTTGCGCGAGCCTCTGGATCGGCTTAAAACCGTTGATTTTTGCCTTGTTAATGGAGGCAATAAAGAGTTGAACTCCCTGGCATTACGGTATGTTGAACCAGGGGCGTTTTCGCTGGCTCCGGCAAAGTGGCGCCAGATCGCCACAGGCGAGATCAGGGAGTTGGGTTATTTGCCCGCGGCAAAACGCATTGTTGCCATGGCGGGCATTGGTAATCCCGAACGCTTTTATGCGACGCTAGAGATGCAAGGCCTCCAGTTTGATTCCTACCCGATCAATGATCACCAATCTCTGAGCAAAGAAGAAATTCTGCGAATGGGTGTTACCGACCCGGAAACCCAGATTCTGATGACAACCAAGGACGAGGTAAAATATCGGGAGATTATTCGCCAGAGTGGCTGGAATAATGTCTGGACGCTGGATGTTACTGTCCAGATGGACCAGGAATTACTAGATGAGATTCTGGACGCGATTGAAGAGAAACTCGGTTTATGAAAAGACCAAAATGGCAGCGAACAAAACCATGAAATTTACGGTTGTTATACCCGCGAGATTTGCCTCGACCAGATTGCCCGGTAAACCCCTGGCGGATATTGCCGGGAAGCCCATGATTCAGCGAACCTGGGAGCAGGCCTGCCTGTCGGGCGCTGAAAGGGTGTTGGTTGCAACGGACCATGAGGAAGTATTTGAACGAGTTAAGTCGTTCGGGGGAGAGGTCGTTATGACGAGCCCGGACCATCTTTCAGGTACCGACCGCCTAGCCGAGGTTGCCGACCAGATTTCTGCCAGTGACGAAGATATTTTGGTCAATGTGCAGGGAGATGAGCCGCTTATCCCACCTCAGGTTATCGATCAAGTTGCCAATAATCTTTCCGGGAATAGGGACTGCGCCTGCGCAACATTGGCCGAGCCAATCAGCACGGTGGGTGATTTCCTAAGTCCGGCGGCGGTGAAAGTTGTTTTTGCAGACAATGGTAAGGCGCTTTACTTCAGTCGAGCACCCATACCCTATCCCCGGGACAACATGGCAGCGCTGTTGAAGCAAAGTCCGGATTCGAGTCTGGGGGATTTGGTTGCCCGTCGACATATAGGAATTTATGCCTACAAAGCCGGATTGCTCAGACAATTTACCCAGTGGCCCGCTGTGGCGCCGGAATTGACGGAATCCCTGGAGCAGCTGCGAATTTTGGCTTGCGGAAAATCGATTCATGTCGACATCGCCCGCGCTGATGTGCCTGGCGGCGTAGATACGCCGGAAGACCTGGCACGTGTTTGCCGTCTCTTTGAATAATTCTACAGACCAATTGAGGAAACGATGTCACAAAAGGTTTCTGTTCTGTTTGTTTGTCTGGGCAACATTTGTCGTTCGCCTACAGCTCACGGGATTTTTGAAAAACTCGTCGAGCAAAATGATCTCCAAGATCAAATAGAGATTGATTCCGCCGGCACGGGAGATTGGCATATAGGCAAGTCGCCTGATGGAAGAGCACAGTCCTATGCGCAAAAGCGTGGTTACGACCTTTCTCACCTGCGAGCCAGGCAGATTTCGCCTTCCGACTTCGCCGACTTCGACTATATTCTTGCGATGGACGAACAGAATCTGGCGGATATACAGCAAATGCAGCCAGAAGGCTATTCTGGGCACATTTCCCTTTTTTTGGATTTTCTGGAAGGCGGGCAAGAAGGACAAGAGGGACAAGAAGTGCCAGACCCCTATTATGGGGGAGATCAGGGTTTTGAACTGGTTCTGGACATGGTCGAGCAGGCAAGTAGCAATCTTCTGGATCACATTGTGGCCAGGCACCTCAACGCCGATCACTGAAATCCAAAGAGATCCGGTTTAACTATGTCCTCCACGATTCATCAAGGTTTTTCTTTAATCGACAACAACAGTCTTGGTATACCCGCGGTTTGTGCTGCGTGTTTTGATATTCAGGATGTCGCTGAAATCGAGAAGGTAATTAGTGGGGCGGTTTCAGCCGGTCAATCCTGGATTGTGTTGGGAGAGGGCACCAATGTGGTCTTTTCCCAAGACGTGAATGGGATAGTCATTCGTCCCAAATTTTCCGGTATAGACCTTATTGAATCCCAGGAAAATGAGGTTGTTGTTCGGGTTGGTGCCGGAGTCAACTGGCATGAACTGGTTTGCTGGACCCTTGATCAGGGGTATTACGGTCTGGAAAATCTGGCACTTATCCCCGGAAGTTGTGGAGCTGCGCCTGTGCAGAATATTGGTGCCTATGGCGTCGAGTTAAACAGGTTTGTTGAACGGGTTGATTATGTGGATCTAAACAGGTTTGAGAGCAAATCACTCACCAACGCAGAATGTGGTTTTGGTTATCGGGATAGTCGGTTTAAACAGGATCTAAAAGACCGCGCGCTAATTACACATATTTACTTGCGATTGAGCAAAATCCCCAGTGTTTGTGTCGATTACCCGGCTATTCAGGCGTATCTTAAGCAGCAGGGTATGGAGCCTACGCCAGAAAATATATTTGATGCTGTATGCACGATCCGGCGAAGCAAATTGCCCGACATAAAAGACATACCTAACGCGGGAAGTTTTTTTAAAAACCCAATTATTTCGGCTGACCACTTTGAACGAATCAGGGCATCCGAGCCAGGTTGTCCTGGATTCAAGCAGCCAGATGGCAGCTTCAAGGTGCCTGCCGCCTGGCTGATTGATCAAAGAGGCTGGAAGGGCAAGATGTTTGAAGGGGTAGGGGTGCATCAACATCAGGCACTGGTTTTGATTAACCCTGGTCACAAGGCCGGAGCCGAATTGCTCCGGTTAGCGAAAAATATCCAGCAGGATATTTTGCAGGCCTATCGTATTAGTCTGGAAATAGAGCCAAGGGTGATTTGATAGTTATTTTAAATGAGAACTTATGCAAAATAAGATTCAATCTCATTGCCATCGCAATTGAAAAGCATTATCATTATCGCTCTCAAACATATTAACTTGTTTTATTTCCATGATTGTTTGTATTTGCCGCAACGTAAAAACTTCGCAGATCGTCGAAGCCGTAAAAGGTGGGGCGAAATCTGTGGATGAAGTGCGTGAACTTACTGGTGCCGCAAGCTGCTGCGGAAAATGCCAGTTTATGGTCAATGCACTGGTCACGGATAACAGTGATAATGAGCAAGTTATATACTATAACGCCGCTGCCTCTGCCTAAGCTGGTCGTCGTTAACCCTCTATGCTAGAAAGCCTGATAATCCAGGCTTTTTTGTGTCTTATCCCAGCTGTTAATGTTTCTCGTTTTCGGTCGAAGAATCGTTCTCATTTCCTTTTAAATCAATAACTTAAGTTGAAATATCCAGCTTGTAAGAGCATACTCCCGCCCACAGCCTATGTACTAAAAAAACGGGAGACAACGAATGAAAGGTGATGCCAAGGTTATTGAGTTTTTAAACAAGGCCCTGGGAAATGAACTGGTGGCGATTAACCAGTATTTTCTGCATGCCCGTATGTACAAGGATTGGGGATTAAAGAACCTTGCAGATCATGAATACCATGAATCGATCGACGAGATGAAACATGCGGATCACCTGATTGAACGCATCTTATTTCTGGAAGGCCTCCCCAATTTACAAGATCTCGGTAAGCTGCGTATTGGCGAAGATGTAAAGGAAATGCTGGAGTGCGATTTGGCTTTGGAGATGGATGCAATTCCTGATCTCAAAGATGCCATTAAATACGCCGAAGAAGTGCGTGATTACGTCAGTCGCGATATTTTTGATGCCATTCTGGAAGACGAAGAAGAGCATGTGGACTGGCTGGAGACCCAGCTGGGCCTGATCGAGAAGATGGGTATTGAAAACTTTATTCAAGCCCAGGTTGTTGAGGAAGCAGACTAAAACGCTCTCGTTTTCTTGGGGGAGGGGCTCACTCTCCCCGGTATTGCCTTGCTTAAACCGCTAAAATAACTTCTGTTTAAATCAGAGCTATTTGTTTTGGCCTTCGACTACAAACCCTTTTTAAAATCACTGACGGATCTTCCCGGCGTCTACCAGATGTATGACGAAGAGGAAAAGATTCTCTATGTGGGCAAGGCCAAAAACCTGAAAAAGCGGGTAAGCAGCTATTTCAGCACCAGGCCGCAAACGCCAAAAACACAGGCCCTGGTCTCACGAATTGCCAGTATTGAAGTCACGGTTACGCCTACTGAGGCCGCTGCACTTATTCTTGAACAAAACCTGATTAAGCAACAGCGCCCTACCTACAACGTTCTGCTGCGCGATGATAAATCCTACCCCTATATATTCGTCTCCGATCAGGAGTGGCCGCGACTGGCATTTCATCGAGGAGCCAAGAAAAGCAAAGGCCAATATTTTGGCCCATTTCCAAATGCACAAGCCAGCAGGGAGACGCTTTCCATGTTGCAAAAAGTCTTTCGAGTGCGTCAGTGCGAGGACAGCTTTTTTCGCAATCGCTCCCGGCCTTGCCTGCAATACCAAATTGAGCGATGTACCGCGCCATGTGTAGGGCTTGTCGATCGAGACAGCTACCAAAAAGACATACAGCATTCGGTGGATTTGCTTAAAGGTCAGAATGAAAAGATTTCTACGGAATTGATAGATGCCATGAACCTGGCATCTGAAAACCTCGATTTTGAAGGCGCCGCACGCTACCGAGACCAGATCAATATGATCCGGCAGATTCAGGCCGAGCAAGCCATTGAAAAAGGTAATGGCAACCTGGACGTAGTTAGTGCCGCCATTGATGGTGATGAGGCGTGTGTCCACATGCTCTATGTACGCCAGGGCCGCATTATCGGCAGTCGCAGCTTTTTTCCGACGATGCAATTGGAAGAAACGGTGTCGCAATTCATGGGCGCGTTTCTGGCGCAGCACTATATAACGGGCCCGGAGGCACGAGTGCCAGGTGAGATTTTGGTGAGTGAGCTCCCCGAAGACTCGACCACGTTGGAACAGGCGCTCAAAGAGCACAGTGATCGCAAGGTAGCCATTCGCAAGCCTGCCAGAGGACGAGGGGTCGACTGGTTGCGGATTGCCGGGCAGGCATCTGAGCAAAACCTGATAGGGCGTAAAGCCAGCAAGAAAAGCTATCAAAAACGCTTGGCAAACCTTTCGGAAGCC
>JAURLY010000228.1 GCA_030830945.1 Gammaproteobacteria bacterium
CATTCTTGGAAAACCAGGCTTGCCGCCTGGGCGATCAAGGGCCTTTTCCCAGAAATGGTCAGCAATATTGAAAGCGGTCATCGTTTCGAGCATTGGAAGGTGAACTTCCTGTCCTTGGCCGCTCTTTTCACGGGCAAAAAGTGCCATCCCCACGGCGCTTGCAAGTTGCGTGCCGCAAAATTTGTCCGCTAGTGCCATTGGGGTGAAACGTGCTTCGCCATTGGCAGAGGCAATCATTCCAGCCATTCCACTTTCGCCCTGAATTACATCATCATATGCTGGTCGATCTTTGTCAGGGCCATGTCTGGCGTACCCGGTAGCAGACGCGTAGATCAGCCTGGGATTTTCTGCAGCAAGGGCCTCATAATTCAAGCCAAGTCTTTCAACAGCACTGGCGCGCATTGATAAAACCAACACATCTGCTGTTTTAATCAGTCTTTTAAGACTATTGAGCGCGTTGGGTTTTTTGAGGTCTAGTTCGATACTTCGTTTATTACGGTTCATGGCCAAAAAATGAGCGGCCATGTTCATTTCATGGCCGGGCCCGAGGCGACGCATTGGGTCACCGCCCGGCGGCTCTACCTTGATGACGTCTGCACCCATATCGCCTAAAATTTGCGTGGCGAGAGGGCCCAGTACGTTGATTGTGAGGTCAACAACCTTCACTCCCTTTAAAGGGCCAGTTGCCTCTTGCGTATAGTCATCAACCATTAGTCAAACCCATCTATCAAATTTTTGGCGATGATATTCCGTTGAATTTGGTTGGAACCCTCAATTATTTGGACCACCTTCGCATCTCGGAAATAGCGGTTAATAGGGAAGTCATTAGATATTCCTGAAGCACCAAAAATCTGCACGGCGTCTGTAGCAACCTTCATGGCTATATCGCTCGCATAGGCTTTTGCGATCGCTGCTGAATGAGCTAATTCTTTGCCTCTGACACCTGCATCCGTCATTTGAGCGGCCTTGTATACCAATCCCCGTGCAGCTTCGATCTGCATCTCCATATCCGCAAGCATCCAACGCAGACCCTGAAAATCTGTTAGGGGTTGATTGAATGCTTGGCGCTCTCGCATAAAGTTGATTGCAAGATCCAGGGCGCCTTGAGCAAGGCCCACCGCCCGGGCGCCAATAATTGGCCGAGAGAGTGCCAAGGCGCTCATCACTTGCTTAAAACCCTTGCCAGGTTCGCCAAGGATGGCATCAGCGGGCAGAATAACATCATCCAAAAATAGAGGAGATGATGGGACGCCTCGGGCGCCTAATTTGTCTTCCTTAGGACCAATTTGAAGGCCCTCTGCATCCGTGGGGACGATGAAGAAGTTGATATCCCCCCGAGCTTCGCCTGTCTTTGCGGCTAGGACGATAAAATCTGAGACTAAAGCGTTAGTGCACCAGATTTTGGCTCCTGAAAGATGCCAGCCATCATTAGACATGCGTGCAGTTGTTTTTATGCCAGCTACGTCGGAACCAGATTGTGGTTCTGTGATCGAAAAAGCGGCTCGCAGGCTGCCTGATGCAAGGCCAGGTAAATACTTGTCCTTCTGGGCTTTTGTTCCTGCGGCCATGATTGCACCAAATGGTGTCCATTGGACAACCAGAAGATAGCCGGTGTTATAGCAAACACGTCCCAGTTCCTCGGTGGCTACGCAGCGGGCCAAGAGACTATTCTGGCCGCCATATTCTTCAGGGAATGGTAATGTAAAAATGCCAAGTTCCCGCAGCAAATCGAACATGTCTTGAGGATATTCCCCAGTCTTATCAATTTCTGCCGCTCGCTGGCTCACTCGTTCAACGGCAACGCGACGGATGAGGTGTTGCACCTCTATAGCTTCGGGGGACATGTCGTACATATTGCGATTTTCAACGAAAAATATCCGAGGCGTCCAGTAATTTAAATTCAATCTTGCGAAAAAACATGATCCTGTTAGCCTTCAGTACTTTTATAAAGGACTGAATGTCCGAATAGGGAGGTTTTAATGCAACCGAGAACTTGGTTAGCAGGCTTGGCAGTTGTAGCTTCGCTTGCTGTACCGGTTTATGCTGCTGCTCAGCAGGCCGGAGGAATTCTAAGGGTATACCATCGTGGTAACCCACCATCAGCTTCTATTCATGAAGAGGCAACTTATGACACCACACGTCCGTATATGGGCGTATTTAATAATCTTGTGATGTTTGATCAGACCAAGACCGTAGAAAGCCTGGATACCATTGTTCCAGATCTTGCTACCAGTTGGTCATGGGACAGCTCCAAGACAAAGCTTACCTTCCAGCTCCAAAAAGGCGTCAAGTGGCATGATGGTAAACCTTTTACCGCCAAGGACGTTCAGTGCACTTGGGATTTGCTCCAGGGGAAGTCTAAAGCCAAACTGCGTAAGAATCCTCGCAAGATTTGGTACTGGAACCTAAAGGAAACCAAAGCTGATAATGACCATCAGGTTACCTTTCACCTTGGTCAGCCACAGCCAGCTTTCCTAGCTTTGCTGGCATCTGGATATTCACCAGTGTACCCATGTCACGTTGCGCCTAAAACAATGCGCACAGCGCCTATCGGTACTGGTCCATTTAAATTTGTTGAGCTGAAGCAGAACGAATCAATCAAGTTCGTAAAGAATGATAACTACTGGAAAAAAGGTCTCCCGTACCTCGATGGCCAGCAGTTTACAATCATCAAGAGCCGTGCGACACGCGTTCTTGGCTTTGTCGCTGATGAATTTGATATGACGCATCCAAATGACATTTCCATCCCTCTTTTGAAGGACGTAAATGAAAAGAAACCGGATGCAGTTTGTTATACATATCCGACCAACATTTCACTCAATATGATTGTTAACCGCGATAAAGCTCCTTTTGACAATGCTGATGTGCGTTTGGCTATGGCGTATGCCGTTGATCGTGACGCTATGATCAAGATTTTGTTCAACGGTGAAGGTGCCAAGGGCGGTGTAATGTTGCCTCCTCCTAATGGTGTATGGGGCATGCCACCAGAGGTACTTTCCAAAGTTCCTGGTTATGGTGATAAGGCTGCCGACATCAAAAAGGCGCAGGAGTTAATGAAAAAGGCAGGTTTTGGCCCAGATAATCGTCTGTCGATTGTTGTTAAGACCCGTAATGTTGCCACTTATCG
>JAURLY010000229.1 GCA_030830945.1 Gammaproteobacteria bacterium
TCACAAGTACACTCCCGGTATGCCCGTGAACAATGTTTTCCCAGACGCTATCCAGTGCATAATGATCAACTATCACAGAATCAGAAGAGGTTTTCTGTAACACAGGCAAAAACGCGCTGGCATCGTTGGCTTGAGAGCCCGCCAAACATTCGTTATAAATTGAATTCCCATTTGCCTGTTTGCTTGTCATATCGGTAGTCAGCATGAATAATGGTAAGTCGTTGGCAACCAAGAAAGTAGACAATGCATCCGGCAAGCTGGCACATGCAAAGGCGACCTCATGACCTCTACCTTTTAATGCCAGACCAAGATTCAGGCAACGCATGAAATGCCCCATTCCCATATCGGCACTGGCATCGACCCTGAACAGCGTCTTCATATTACTGACGTCTTTCCATTCATTCGGCACGCATCCCCACTACTTTTTGATATAGTTTTTGCGTATTGGGATCCCAGCTGCCTGCATGACTTCCTTGGCGCCTGAAGGGGTAAGGTGCGTAAAATGAAAAATACTGGCTGCTGCGACGGCCGAAGCGCCTGTCTTTAAGACTGCGTCCACCATGTCCTGGTAACTGCCCGCGCCACCCGAGGCGATGACGGGAATTTTGACAGCATTGACTACCGTTTCAATCAACTCAAGGTCATAGCCACTCATTGTGCCATCCCTATCGATCGAGGTAATGAGTATTTCCCCTGCTCCGCTGGCTTCCAGTTGCCGGACATGCTCCCCTACGTCCTTACGGGTATCCGTTTTGCCGCTATGACTGAAACACCTCCATGCCTTGTTCCCGGTATAGCGTACGTCAACGCTGCCGACCACACATTGCACACCATGCTGCCTGGCTATAGCTGATATCAGATCCGGGTTCTCAAAAGCGGCCGTATTGATCGTGACCTTATCCGCACCTGCGCTAAGCAGCCGTTGCACTTGATTAGGATTTCGGATCCCGCCACCAACAGAAAAAGGCACGAAACAGTCTTGGCTGAAATCGGCGACAGACACATAATCCAACTCCTCGTTTGCACTATTAGCCAGGATGTCCACCAACACCAATTCGTCCACTTCGCGTTTGTTGTAAACCTTTATCGAGGGCAACACCGGGCCTACGCGACGCCAACTATCAAAACCTACTCCTTTGACCAGTCCGAATTCTTTCCAGAGCAGCGTGGGTATTACTCTGACTTTCAGCATAAATCCGAAACGAAATTGGACAATATCCTGGAACCGGCAAGTGAACTTTTCTCCGGATGAAACTGGGTTCCCCAGACATGACCCCTGCCTACGACAGCCGACAGCGTTACGTCATAATCGGTCTGAGCCTGAACGACACCCTCCATTCCGGGGACAAATGTATAACTGTGGACAAAATAGAAATCGGTGCCTTCATCAACGCCTTTTAACAAAGGACAATCGTAAATAATCTTAATGCTGTTCCAGCCCATGTGTGGAATACGGGACTGGCAGCCAAGCGATTTGATGGCAACAACTTCTCCGGGTATCAGCCCCAAGCCTTCAGTCGATCCATCCATGAGGGCACCTTCAGTACCTGAATCTGCGAGCAGTTGCATGCCGACACAAATGCCCAGAAGCGGCTTTTTTCGACCTAGAACTTCTTCCCTGATCGCTTCCGTCCACCCATTGCCATTCAGATACTGCATACAATTTGTGAAATTACCTACGCCAGGGAGAATGTACTTATCGGCACCGCCCATCTGGCCAGCCTGATCGATCACGAGGGTATTAATCTCGATCTCCTCAAGCGCTCTTTTTACGGAGCTCAGGTTACCTACTCCGTAGTCTATAATGCCAACTTTCATCGGGACTCAGATATTGTCGTAGTTGATTTTAATTGGACTACCGTCAGCATTTTTCTCAAGATTACCGGACGAATCCAGCTTGAAAATTTTCTTGTTGGTAAAACGATCGCAAATACGAGTGAACTGATCGACAGTGATGTCAAGTGGCTTGAGTATTTCTTCCAAGGATTTACCCAAATATTCCCAGGGAAATATTCCATCCAGCCTACCGACAATTTCCAGACCGTCTTGGCGCGTCAACCGCTGTCGACGAATGTGCATGCAAGCCAAATCCGTTGCTCGCCCGAAGCCAAATTTGAGGAATTTGAAATAGTCATGAATACCAGTCTGATGGTTATCCAGATTTTCGTAACTTACCATCGAGCCTTCAACAACCTTGTTGTATGTCGTAAAACCGTTGGCCTGTGATATCAGTACGTTGGCGAGACCGTCCCAGGGCAAATAATGACCCAAAAATAGTCCGGTTACTCCAACCCGCGCCAGCTCTTCATCACTGGGATAGGTGTAATTGATCAGGTCACGCTGCCGTATGTCGTTATGCTCAATAAGATCTGAAACCCGCATGCCTAGCAAACCGCCAAACTCCTCAAGCCAGCGCCGGTTGAGCACATTGTTGTCGGCCGCAGCGGCCGGCCCCCCATATTCATTTTGGGAATTTTCTCCCCAGACGATCAATGGGACATTGAATTGCACAGCCGCGCGCACAGGAATGGTAAAAATTCCGACATGCTCAGGCCATGAAATATCGCCCACCTGTTCTAACCCAATGCGGTTTAGTTTCGCCCTGACGCGCGGATTAGGCGAAACTTCAATGTAATCGACACCCAGCCTCTTGATATTTTCGATATTTTTTCGCCCAAGCTCCGAAAGATCACAAGTTGTTGAAGTTACGCAGAGAGGATTTAGATCCAATTGCAACATCCTGATGACTTGATAAGTACTATCTTTGCCGCCACTGACAGGAACGATACAATCCCAATTGCTGCCGATCTTGTTTTTGTATTTGTCTAGAATAATCGCAAGTTCGGCCTTCCTGGCGTCCCAATCGATCGCCTTTCGATTCTCATAATTCCTGCAGGCGTTACAAACACCATCGTCATCAAACATCAGGTCTGGCTTTGTGCTTGGCATAACGCATTTCGTGCAATAGTTCAGCATATCAATTTCTCTTACTTGGTTTTTCCAGCAGGAACCAGGTGATATCGTCCTGAGGAAAAACAGGATCATTGCGATAGGCAAAACCATAATCCAATAATCGGAGATTGGGAAATTTCGTCATGATTTCACCCGCAAAGTCTCGTTTGAACAACTTGTCCGTATGCCCACGGTAAGGTATTGCGACTGGGGAAGGGTTATAATACTCACCGATCAGAATATAGCGACTGCTAGCATTGACAATGGTTTCGTACACTCCGTCCAGCTCATCCGGATTGATGTGAATCAGGACGCCTTTCACTACCGAAAGCTCCCATGTCTTGCCTTGAGGCTGGAAATCCAGAATCGACGAATGATAAACGCTCTCTGGAGGAATGAATTTCTGGAGTTCTTTTACGGCATCTCCGTTGATTTCTAGCGCGCTGACTTCTAATGAAGGAAACAGTAACTCTAAAACCTTGAGATTAAGTCCGATATTTGCGCCGAATTCGATTACAGATTCAACAGACTGGCATCTGGAAAGTGCTTTGCTGAAAAAATTCAGATTGGAAGCAAAAAGAGTGTGTTGTTTATTCCTTGATATATAGTCAGTACCAAATTCACCAGCCCAAAACACTTCCTGCTCAGTTTTATATTCACTCATGCTTTCACCTGTTCCAAGTCGAAAAAATCTTCTCTGCTCTTTCCCAATCTTCCGGCGTATCTATATCTACAACACGCCAACTTGGTAATACATACCCCGCCGCGTTACAGTGTAGAGATTTTTCCTGCAGCCAAGCCGTCTTTTTGCCCCAGTAAAACTGTCCGCTATCGTAATAGGACTCTTCCAGGTCCTGCGTTCTCGTCTCGACGTTTTCCGGTTGTAGTGGAAACAGGTTACCACTTGGAGTCATTACCATCGCGCGTTGCGGTGGTGATGGGAACCTGGCTACTGGAAATACATAATCGGCTGTCCCGTTTTGTAAAAGCTCATAAGCACCGGCTAGATCTATACTTTTTAGGAAAGGCACTGCAGGATATATACAACAAACTTCATGCGCATCCCAACCATGTTTCTGGCACTCCAGGATAGCGTGAGCAATGACCTTTACGGTGGTAGCATGGTCATCAGCCAATTCGGTAGGCCTCTTGAAGGGAACCTTGGCCCCTAGGTCACGGGCAATATCGGCAATGTATTCATCATCAGTAGAGACCACAACATGATCGAACAACCCGGATTCATTTGCCCGGGTAATCGCGTAGCCGATCATTGGACGTTCCGCAAACAAGCGAATATTTTTGCCAGGAATTCGTTTGCTGCCAGCACGGGCAGGTATGATTGCAAGCTTCATGTCAGAATAAGGCTGAAACTTTTTCGACCACTTCTTCTACTTGAACATCGGTCATTGAGGGATAGATCGGTATGCTCAATGCTTCTGAAAAATACTTTTCGGCTTCTGGACAGTATCCTTCCTTGAACCCCATTTGTTCGAAAAATGGATGGCGATAAACGGGGATATAGTGAAGATTTACTATGATCCCTGCCCTGTGCAAGTTTTCGTACACTGCTTTCTGACCATGACCACTTTCTTGAATATCAACCCGAATTATGTAGAGGTGATAACTTGACTGTCCATTGCCATCCTGAAAAGGGAGTTTGATTGGCAGTTCGCTGAAGGCTTCATCATAGCGGCGGGCAATGGCCCTACGCCCTGCAACAAACGCCTCCAGTCTTCCCATTTGGCTCAACCCAAGTGCTGCCTGTATATCGGTCATTCGATAATTAAACCCCAATCTCAACTGCTGGTAATTCCAGACTTGGTCATTTGGTCTTTCAGACATTAACTCTAGATCGCTAGTAATTCCATGACTACGAAACTGTTGCATCAGTTTTGCCAATTCTTGAGAATTGGTAACCGCCATGCCGCCCTCGGATGTAGTAATAATTTTAACAGGATGAAAGCTGAATATCGTGATATCACTGTATCGACAGCTTCCGACATAATTGTCGTGATAGGTAGATCCTAGAGCATGAGCTGCATCCTCAATGATTCGAAAGCCATATTTTTGGCCGAGATCATGAATAACCTCCATGTCGCAGGACTGTCCGCACATATGGACTGGTATGACCACCTTTGGCAACTTTCCGGACTCACGGGCAACAGCTAATTTCGACGCAAGTGCATCGATATCCATGTTATAAGTATCAGGATTGATATCGATAAAATCGACATCAGCACCACAGTAAAGCGCACAATTAGCACTTGCAACAAATGTAGTTGCTGTCGTCCAGACCACATCACCCTCCCCTACACCAAGAGCCAGACATGCGATGTGGAGGGCGCTGGTGCCACTATTTACTGCGACACCAAACCGAGCACCTACCTTTGAGGCAACTTTTTTTTCAAAAATAGGCACCTGTGGTCCCTGAGTCAGGAAGTCTGAATTCAGTATTTCAATAACTGAATCGACATCAGCTTGGTTAATATCCTGTCGTCCGTAATTAATCATGCCGGTATGACCATATTCAAAAAATTGTGTAGTCGGGCCACGCAGCCATAGCCTTCTGATATTGCGACCCAAGGAGTTCAGTATTTTCTCTGTATTTAGGTTCTCGACCTGTTAAGTCTTTATATGTGATAGAGGGCATAAGCTTGCTATCACTATCTAGAGTTACCGCAGTGAGATTGATGAATTCAGAGGCGATTTTAAAGAACTCCTGCTCATGGAATATAGCTGGAAAAGTCAGGCCCTCACCCTTTTCATACCAGTGATGTATTCGATATGGCGAATGAGTGTAGTCGAATCCAATCATGTGACAACATTCAAAACCCATATAAATCGCCAGCGTTACCAGAAAACGAATTGAACCATGATATGCGTTAATGCGGCGTGTTATAAATTCGTCAGGAAGACGCTCGTCATGAAAGTGCATATATGTGTAGATGATGTTAGGGCTTCGCACCAGAGGATAATTACTGAGATTGATCAAAAAAGTCTTATCTGGATTGTCAGCTATAATCTGCCGGTAAAGTTTCTGCCGAGGATTGAAAATAAAACTCTTTTTTTCGTTAAATAGCATCCTTTCGAATGGCAAAAACCACCAGGGTTCAGTGACGGTGGCGTAGCAGACATCCAATTTATAAAAATCATTGTGGAACGGAAAAAAATTACAGCACAGTCCTATCCGATCATTAAATGCTTCGAGATCAAACCATTTAACGGATATTCCATCGCCGAATAAATAGCAGCTTTCTCCACGATGAATATCTTTCAATCGATGAACCCGAGAGATGACAGGCATGGACAAGGCAGCAATAATTTCCTTTAAATATCGCTTCACGGCAGGGCAGGATGCTGCAGGATTTCAGAGTAACTGCCAGTTTTGCTGACCTTACCTGAGTCCAAATGAACAATAAAATCGCAATTCATTAGAGTCGATAGCCTGTGCGCGACAATAATGATGGTCAGGTTCTGGCTGAGACCGTCGATGGCCTTCATCACTGTAGCTTCAGTGTCATTATCCAGTGCACTGGTGGCTTCATCAAAAATTAGCAATTCCGCCTGTTTGTACAAAGCCCTGGCAATTCCTATACGCTGGCGCTGGCCACCACTGAGGAATGCACCCTTCTCCCCGATTCTTGTTTCATATCCTAACAACTTTTCCTCGATGAAATCGGCAACCCGCGCCTGCCCTGCTGCCGTCTTGACTCTCTCCATGTCTATGAATTCCGGACTTATACCGAAAGCGATATTTTCAGCAACAGAGGCATCGGACAGAAATATGCTTTGGGGTACATGGGCGATTTTTGTCTGCCAGGCACGCATGTTTTGCGCATTCAACGGCATGCCGTCTACTGTGATTTTACCGGTTTCCGGTACCAGGAGTCCCATTAGGATGTCCAGGAGAGTACTCTTGCCGCAGCCAGTGGTTCCGATAATTCCCACTCTGGCGCCACAAGGTATTTCGAGGCTAATGTCATTCAGCACCCAGGCCGCTGATGGCTCATACCGGTAACTCAGGCTCCTCAAGCTTAGTGCTTTCTTGAACTTTATCTGACCTGTTACTGCATCATCACCAGAAACCGGCTGTTCCAGGAGCACGGTTAACTCCTGCAGTGGTACTTTACTGCCCTTGAGTACCGTCCAATTTCCATAGAGTTGCTGCATGATAGGCAACAGGCGCTGGGCTCCCATGGCCAGCATGGCCAATGATGGCAACGCACCGCCGACACCTTCTGGCCGGCTACTGAACAACAGGGCAAGGAGTGCTATCAGCACCATACCGACGGATTCCATGAGAAACCGGGGGGCCTGGTTGATAAATGAGTTTTCGGCCGATGCCCGGTAAAGTTTGCTGGCTGAATGATGATAATGATTTACGTAGACTGATTGTGTCCCGTCTATCAGGATATCCCTGATAGCCCCCATACTTTCCTGCAGGGACTGAACCACCCTTGTCTGCTCCCGGGCAACATGGCCGCTGTTTTCAGCAAGTCTTCGGTGAGTTCTCCAGGCTATTACGCTGTAGGCAGTACCAAAGCAAATCGCAGACATGATGGCGATAACCGGATCCATCGCAACCAGCAGCAGGATGATTGAAACGAACAGGATCAATGATATGGCTACAGTCACGGCTGATACGAGCACATTAGTGGCCGTCCCGACTTTCAGCGTCATGGCACTTATTATTTCGCTGCTGTTCCTGGCTATATTGACGCTGTAAGGCTGGTAAAGCGTTCGACGCAGGATATCCATGCCAATATCCACGGCTGTAGCATTACTCAAGCGGATACTCATCCACAGTAGAAGAAGTCGCAGACAACCGGCCAGTACTGCAGCCAGTGCAA
>JAURLY010000230.1 GCA_030830945.1 Gammaproteobacteria bacterium
CCAAACTTCTCTTCCATTGCAGAAACAAGTTCAACAACGTCCATTACGCTCATTTCGGCAATAGCGTCGAGAATTTCTTCTTTAGAAAGTGCCATGATTAAGTCTCCAAAAACTAAATAAATACAAAGTGAATCTGATAATCGCTAGCCGACTTACGCCGCTTTTTGCTTGGCAACCGCATCGACCACACGAACCACGCGACCTGGAATGTCGTTGGTAGTGCGAACAAATTTGGTAACCGGAGCAAGCATGACGTTTGCCAGCATAGAGAGTGCCTGTTCTCGGGTCGGCAGCTTCGCCAGGACATCGATTTTATCTTTGCCCAAAAGCTCGCCCGACACCGAAAGCGCCTTGATTTCGAATGCTTCATTATCTTTCGCAAAATCCTTGAAAAGACGAGCGGCAGCGCCCGGATCTTCCATGGAAAAGCCAAAAATAGAAGGACCGACAAGGACATCCTCAACACATGAAAATTCAGTATCAGTAAAGGCACGTTTGGCGAGAGAATTTTTCACCACACGTAATACCACTTTATTTTCACGAGCCTTGGCGCGCAGCTCTGTCATATTGGTCACGTCAACGCCACGAGCGTCGGCAATCACCAAAGACAATGCTGTGCTAGCAGTCTCAGCGACATCAGCAACAATTGCTTTTTTGTCTTCAAGTCCAAGTGCCACGAGTAATACTCCTGGATTTGGTTCCAATTTAAGCCCTACCTAAAGGTAGAACCACCTAAGGCGACCAATCCAGCACAATTTCAAAATATGCTGCAGGGGCTCACCATCTGCGTAGGACGTGCAAATGACACAATTAAGTCTTTGGAAAACATTTCCTTGACCGGGCAAGCCCAATCGCAAAAAACTCAAAAACTCCTACGGTCTTTGACAGCCCGGACGACGTGCGCCCGAACCCTCAAATTCTTTTCAACATGCCCTGATAAACATCTGCGACTTCATCAAGACATCGTCCTCGCCCGCAAACTTCAAGGCAAAGAATTGGCCGACTTACGCCGACCTAAAATTAGTTATAAGCAGAAACATCAACCTGAATACCAGGCCCCATAGTCGTAGACACGACCAACTTCTGCAGATAAACACCTTTAGAAGAGGCTGGTTTCAGTTTTTTCAAGTCCGCAACCAGTGCTTCAAGATTTTCCTGAAGCGCTTTGGCTTCAAAGCTAATCTTTCCGATTCCACCATGAATAATGCCGTTTTTATCTGTACGGAAGCGCACCTGGCCCGCTTTGGCATTTTTTACTGCCTCAGCTGGGTTAGGAGTTACCGTACCGGTTTTAGGGTTTGGCATCAGGCCACGAGGACCCAAAACCTGGCCCAGGGCACCAACAACACGCATGGCATCTGGCGTAGCGATAACCGTACCAAAATCGATATCGCCTGCTTTCATTTGCTCGGCGAGATCTTCCATACCAACCACATCGGCACCAGCTTCTTTGGCAGCTTCGGCGTTGTCGCCCGCAGCAAACACAGCCACGCGGACAGTTTTACCTGTGCCATTTGGCAGAGTTGTAGCGCCACGAACTACCTGGTCAGACTTGCGCGCGTCAACCCCAAGGTTAATCGCAACATCAACTGTCTCTTCAAACTTGACTGTCGAAAGCTCTTTCAGAAGCGCAGCAGCTTCGTCAAAGCTGTAGGTTTTACCAGCTTCAATTTTTTCCTGAAACTGACGAGCACGTTTGGTCAACTTAGCCATTTACACACCCTCCACATTCAGGCCCATGGAACGAGCAGTACCAGCAATGGTACGAACCGCTGCATCCATATCGGCTGCAGTCAGATCTGGTTCCTTGGTTTTGGCAATCTCTTCGAGCTGGGCGCGATTTACAGTTCCAACTTTTTCTGTGTTGGGTCGACCGCTACCAGACTTAATTCCCGCCGCTTTTTTCAACAAAACAGCTGCCGGGGGAGTTTTCATTTCAAAGGTAAAGCTACGATCGCTATAAACGCTGATCACAACTGGCACAGGCAAGCCTGGCTCGGTACCCTGAGTCTGCGCGTTAAACGCTTTACAGAACTCCATAATGTTTACGCCGTGCTGACCCAGCGCCGGACCTACGGGAGGACTTGGGTTTGCCTGGCCTGCAGGTACCTGCAGTTTAATGTAGGCTTCAATTTTCTTAGCCATAATAGTTTCTCCAATTGTGGGTGGTTAACGCCTCCAGCAACCTGACAATCAGGCACTTTCTTAGGCTCCCCGCTGAATGCTTTAAGCAATCAGCATTTATCAATCAGGTTTTTTCTACCTGATTAAATTCCAAATCTACCGGAGTAGATCGTCCAAAAATCGTTACGGCGACACGCAGACGACTTTTTTCATAATTCACATCTTCAACGACACCGTTGAAGTCATTAAACGGTCCATCAATAACCCGAACCATTTCGCCAGGCTCAAACAGCGTCTTGGGCCGCGGCGCTTCACAAGACTGCTCAACACGTTGAAGAATCAGGTTAGCTTCCTGTTCTGTAATCGGGGCAGGTTGATCCGCTTTACCACCGATGAAACCCATTACCCGTGGCGTGTCTTTAACCAAGTGCCATGAGTCATCATCCAGATCCATTTGCACCAGCACGTAACCGGGGAAAAACTTCCGCTCGCTCGTGCGCTTTTGGCCGCCTTTAATTTCAACTACTTCCTCGGTAGGCACAAGAATCTCACCAAACTTGTCCTGCAGCCCACTGAGTTCGATCCGCTCGCGCAGAGCGCCCACAACTTTCTTTTCGTAGCCCGAGAAGGCGTGAATCACATACCAACGCATAATTAGTCCTATTCGCTCCTCAGCCCAACAACATCGATCCCAGCCAGCCAAAGAGCGCATCCAGCCCCCAAAGCACCAGGGACATAAAAAATACAAACAAAACAACCATCAAGGTTGCTCTATTACGCTCTACCTTCGTTGGCCAAACAACACGGCGAACTTCTGCCCTGGAGCCCTTGGCCAAATTCCAAAACCCTGCACCCTGCCTTGTTTGGACCGCAATGGCCACAGCTACTGCACCCAGCACCAAGCCACCCAGCACCCGATAGAGCAGCGATTGTTCGCTATAAATAGAGTTAGCAACAGCCACTACTGCCAGAATTACCAGGACAAAAAGCCACTTCAGCCAATCCAGATGAAATTCTTGCGCTTCAACAGTCTGCTTTTTACTCATTTAACTCTCTTCTACCTTCACTCAACACACGGCTGATATTTTTTGGCAGGCCAGGAGGGACTCGAACCCCCAACACCCGGTTTTGGAGACCGGTGCTCTACCAATTGAACTACTGGCCTTTCAATCACTTTTTAAAGAATGACTTCGTCATCTTTAAAACTCGTTAAATCAGGCGCATGCCCTGATTTAACTCTAACCATACAATCTGAGAACTAATGCTCTCAAAACTCGCAAATAGCGGCATATGCCACCATTGCTATAAATTACTCAACTATCTTGGCGACTACGCCCGCACCAACAGTGCGCCCGCCTTCACGAATTGCAAACCTCAAGCCCTCATCCATCGCAATTGGGGCGATGAGAGTCACTGCCATCTGCACGTTGTCACCTGGCATAACCATTTCTACACCATCCGGTAACTCGCAAGCACCCGTTATATCTGTAGTACGAAAATAAAACTGCGGCCGATAACCGTTAAAGAAAGGCGTATGTCGACCTCCCTCATCTTTGGACAGCACATACACCTCAGCGTCAAATTTGGTATGAGGGCTAATGCTTTTAGGCTTGGCCAACACTTGACCACGCTCGACATCATCTCGCTTTGTACCACGCAAAAGAACACCCACGTTCTCACCAGCACGGCCTTCGTCAAGTAATTTACGAAACATCTCCACACCAGTGCAGGTAGTGACCTGAGTGGCGCGAATACCTACCACTTCTATCTCGTCGCCCACCTTGACAATACCGCGCTCAACACGACCGGTAACAACTGTCCCGCGCCCGGAAATCGAGAACACATCTTCGATCGGCATCAAAAACGCACCATCCACAGCACGCTCAGGCTCAGGAATATACTCATCCAGCGTTTCCACGAGCTTTCTGACCGCAGTGGTTCCAAGCTCACCCTCATCTTCACCATTGAGCGCCATAAGCGCAGAACCAATGACGATAGGTGTGTCATCGCCTGGAAACTCGTATTGATCTAAAAGCTCACGAATCTCCATTTCGACCAATTCAATCAACTCTTCATCGTCGACCATGTCTGCCTTATTAAGAAAGACGACAATGTAGGGAACGCCCACCTGACGCGACAAAAGAATATGCTCGCGGGTTTGCGGCATAGGGCCGTCCGCCGCACTGCACACCAGAATCGCACCATCCATTTGGGCGGCTCCTGTGATCATATTCTTTACGTAATCGGCATGGCCTGGACAATCCACATGCGCATAATGGCGCTTTTCTGAATCGTATTCGACGTGCGAAGTGGCAATAGTAATGCCGCGCTCTCTTTCTTCGGGCGCATTATCAATGCCATCAAAAGCAATTGATTCACCACCCCAAACTTCAGCGCAAACACGAGTGAGCGCCGCAGTAAGAGTTGTCTTACCATGGTCAACATGTCCAATAGTGCCCACATTCACGTGCGGCTTGGAGCGCTCAAACTTTTCTTTTGCCATGTAATTCGGCCTCTTTATCTACAGCAAAGTCATTTGCCACAGAACAAAGACCAGACGCAGATCACTACATCCAGTCAAATAATGGAGCTCATAGGCGGATTTGAACCGCCGACCTCACCCTTACCAAGGGTGTGCTCTACCAACTGAGCTATATGAGCTCAAACCCATCTCTGTCAAATGGAGCGGGTAGCGGGAATCGAACCCGCATCATCAGCTTGGAAGGCTGAGGTTCTACCATTGAACTATACCCGCCTGCCTTCGGCCTATAACCCTACTGGGGTCCGGCCCGATGAGCCTAAGCTCTGGCTTTATTAGCCGCTGACAGAGCTATTAAAAGCTCACAACCATGCGAGCTTTTACCTGTTTGGTGGCAGGGGTGGATTATTCGCAATCACAGATTGCTCACCCTCCGGGTCGATTCACTTCGCTCGCCGCTCAATCTCGCTGCGCGAGATTAGTCGACCACTGATTCTCACCCACCCCAATTGGGGCTCCAACCCGGCACCTGTATTAAAATATCCACAGGCACCTCTCATAATTTGGTGGTGGGGGGTGGATTCGAACCACCGAAGCTTTCGCGTCAGATTTACAGTCTGATCCCTTTGGCCGCTCGGGAACCCCACCAGTTTTTTTAGCCTCGCGCTCTCGCTGCGAGCCTGGCCGCCAATGCGGCTTAAAAAATCAGGCTGAACGCTTTAGCGCACTTTGCCCCATCATCTTTTACTGCAAAATCAAGCAGTTGAATGGAGCTGGCGAGAGGAATTGAACCCCCAACCTACTGATTACAAGTCAGTTGCTCTACCAATTGAGCTACGCCAGCCCAGTCCATTTCGGTTAAATTTGGAGACTATAAAACAGGGCCAAAAACAAGGTTTCTGGAGATCAAAACAAGAATCTATACGCTGTTAAAAAGTTGCCTGCCGAAGTGGAGGCGCGATTCTAGTGAAAGTTCCCCGAGGAAGCAACCTCATTACAAGCTTTTTGTTCAATCGTTATGTCCTTATATTCGTTAGCAATATTTGCCCAATAATCCTCTGTAATGGCACTTAGCACTCGCCCACTAAAGCTGATGAAGTACTGATCATTTTCAACCATATACTGGTAGGTCTGGGTCTGATATCCAAACTGTTCAATTCTGTCTTGCTGGGTACGTGCATTTTCAAGTGTTCTAAATACCCCAAGAGATATGGCATTAACCAAGTCGCCATCGGCAACAACAAAGCTATCCACACCTGACGCCTGCAGTACTCGTAATTCCCGCTGGGCTTGTTGGCCAGAAGCAAATGGCCCTGTGTAGACCATAACAGAGCCTGGGGTTTCTAGGGTTTCGGTCAATAGGGTCGCATTAACACCCAAAGCCCCTATTCGGTCTGCCAGCTCGCGCGCGCGCTGCTCACTGGTAAACGGTCCAGATAAAACGCAAACCTGTTCAAGTTCCTCTTCCTGAACCTCTTCTCTCGCATTTTGCTCCTCGACTACAGGGGGTTCTAACGGTTTAAGCTCCGAATTATCGAGTTCAGATAACAAAATCAACTGATCCCCTCGAACATAAGGCAGCTGGGCAGCCTCGGCTTCCTGATTATCCACGGGATCTTTTCCCATAAAGAAAAGCGCCACGACAACATTGATAACAACGAAAAACGCTACAACAAGTCTTATCATAATTATGTCACTGCAAGAGCCAACCCATCCAGAACCAGATCAGGGCGAATTTCCGCCTTAATATCCAGAAATGGCAGTATTCGAAAGGCGTCTCCGCCAGTACAAACCAATTTAACTTCCTGTCCAACCATGGTTTTAAAGCTGGTAACCCCAGCGCTCACCAGGGCTGACAGACTTAGCAGCTGGCCCTGCCCTATTGCGCTTGAACTGGAAACACCTGGCTGAAGATCATCCGAGTCGTAGTCAAAAGGAATACAAGAAACATCAATCGCTGTTCCCTCCATTAGCGCCTGACACATTAAGCCCCAACCGGGAACAATATAGCCTCCGATATGATTTCGATTTGCATCAACAAAATCCAGAGTGAGCGCAGTACCAAAATCAGCTACAGCTAAAGGTCCGTCAAACTCACTGGCCGCTGCGAGCACTGCCAGCCACCGATCAACACCCAACTGGCTCAAATCTTTATAACCGCAGCGCACACCTGCCTGCTCTCTGGAAACTTTGGCAAAACTGACCGGCTTTATGTTCAGGGTCTCAAGCGCATTTATTAACATTCCATCGGCCTGCACACCGGCAACACTTGCCACTCTGGCGGCTATTGAACCTGAAACATCGCGTATGACAGCCTCAAATCCGGGCAACAACTCATCGGGAGTAAAGCGGCCAGAAGAGAGAATTCTACCTTCAGACATCAGCCGCCACTTGTAGCTGCTGTTTCCAACATCGATTTCCAAAAAATGATTACCGGGCATAAGTCAGCGTCTACTGTGAATAGGGGAGGCATTGTATTTCGGCAGTTTAACAAAGTAGGGGATCCTGTCCCGCTACTTCTCACCATTCTCGCTCACATGAACGATCACCTGTCCAATTGATTGGTGTACCCTTTGCGTTCCGTCGATGCTGCAATATACCCGGAGCTACTATGATTAATGTCGGCATTGTTGGCTATGGCTTTTCTGCC
Source organism: Gammaproteobacteria bacterium (assembly GCA_030830945.1). GTDB lineage: Bacteria > Pseudomonadota > Gammaproteobacteria > Pseudomonadales > GM7GCV1 > GM7GCV1. The sequence continues at coordinate 7,254 of JAURLY010000230.1, forward strand.
AGCACGTTTCATATACCTTTTATCCAAACCTCTCCGCAATTTGAGTTGACCGCTATTTGTAGCTCACGACCTGACTCAGTTCATAGAGCCCTACCCAACTTGCCTGTTTTTGAATCCACCCGCGCCATGCTGGACTCAGGGAATATCGATCTAGTGATTATTACGTCAACCAACGAGCACCATTACGAGACAGCCAAACTCTGCCTTGAACAGCAAATACACTGTGTTTTGGAAAAGCCTATGGTTACGAATAGCGCAGAAGCATCCGCTTTGATCGAGCTAACCCAGACCCGTTCCTGCATTTTTTCTGTCTTTCATAATCGTCGCTGGGATGGGGATTTCCTGACAGTACAGTCGTTAATTAAAAACAACACTCTGGGCGAGCTCCGCTATTTCGAATCTCACTTTGACCGCTTCCGCC
>JAURLY010000231.1 GCA_030830945.1 Gammaproteobacteria bacterium
CCACATGGCCTGATTCATGGCCGGAGCAACTTGTACAGGTGCCTGGGTAGCCAGACAAATAGTGGAAAGCAAATCCTCGGCGCTTCCTCTGGCCAATCTTTCTATAAAGTTTGCACTGGCAGGGGTAATGAGTACTCGGTCCGCCCATTTGGCCAATTCGATATGACCCATGCCGGCTTCTGCCTTCTCGTCGAGCAGTTCGGTATAAACCGGGTTTCCGGAGACGGCCTGAAAAGACAGCGGGGTAACGAAGGCCAGGGAGCCCTGAGTCATAACGACCCTGACGTCGGCACCAAACTCTTTCAACCGGCGAACAAGTTCGCAGGCTTTGTAGCAGGCAATGCCGCCGGTCACTCCAAGCAGGATATTGCGTCCGTACAGTTGGCTGCGGAGGGTCTCTTGTGGCATGAACTATGGTTCCTGAGGTTGGAGAACTGCGTGCACTCAAATGATAGCGGCAGATTGACTGCTATTGTACTGCGGATAGACAATGTGGCTCAGGTAAGATTCCCCAAAACGTAACTTTTTGGGGTAGATAATCAAATTAACAAGGAACAGTTATGTCTATTCATCAATGGCCGGCGCGTAATCGCCCGCGCGAAAAATTACTGTCGCAGGGTGCAGCAGGCTAGCTCCAGGCGGATAAGCTAAACATTAAAGAGGCGACTAAAATCAGCACTTTCACAAGGAATCCCTAGCGAACAAACTGCTCCACATACTATGGCAGAAGTCCTGGGATAAAAGAGTGATCACCTGATAATTTTTCCGGCTTCAGCAAGAGTTGGGAGCAGGGGTTGATTCCTGCTTAAATTTTGGGTGTTTTCGTTCTGCTTTCCGTTGCTTTCAAGGGATGCTTCTGGCAAAATCGCGCACCTTTCTCGACATGGGTAGGTTGTAATGACCAAATACACCGGTTGAGACCAGTATTTACGGGTGTTGACCTGACTTGGTAGAAAAGTCAGGCAGGGCCGGAAAAATGAAATTAATGAGGCAATTAGCATGTCCAGGGTTTGTCAGGTAACCGGAAAGCGTCCAGTTACTGGGAACAATGTTTCCCACGCAAAGAACAGAACCAAGCGCCGCTTCCTCCCCAATCTTCATAGTCGTCGATTTTGGGTTGAGTCAGAGGGTCGCTTTGTAAAACTGCGAGTTTCCACCAAAGGTCAACGCATCATCGATAAATTGGGCATTGACAGCGTTTTGGCTGATATGCGCTCTCGCGGCGAAAAATTTTAAGGAGCTGAATCATGGCTAAAGGTGCACGTGAAAAAATCCGCCTGAATTCCAGCGCTGGTACAGGTCATTTTTATACAACTGACAAAAACAAGCGCAACATGCCTGAAAAAATGGAGATCAAAAAATTTGATCCCGTTGCACGCAAGCATGTGATCTATAAGGAAGGCAAAATCAAGTAATTGATTGCCCTTTTCCTTAGCAGATAAGAAACCGGCGACCAGCCGGTTTTTTTGTGCCTAGACTTTATTAGCTGTGCCAAGCTAATCAATTTTTTCCAGCAACAAATTACCGTAGCTATCTTTTTTACATTGCCAAAGTGGATCGACCCAGATAGTGGCGCTGGTTTCACAGATGAGTATTGGGCCTTTCTGCCATTGGTCAATGGGCATTTGTTCCCGATGAAGAAGAGGGGTTTGGACTTCCTCCAGCTCGGATTGCCCCGTGCGGGTCCATATTTCCTTGTTGACAGGCTCACCAGTGATTTCTTGTTGATTCGACGTTGGTAGTTCAATGGGCTGCTTTTGTACCCGGGCGCTAATTCGTATGTTTACCAGATCCACGCCCAGTTCAAAATTGTGACCGTAAGTGGATAAATGCAGCTGATGAAATTTGGACAGCGTCTCCTCAGTGCCAAACCAAGGTAAATTGAGGGTAAATGACTGTCCCCTGTAACGGCAATCCACGGTGCGCTCTATTGTAATGGATTCCACAGAATTGCCTTCCGCGCTCAGCTCGGATCTAGCCTGGGATTCAAGTGATTCAAAATGTTTTTCAATGTCGTTGATGTCTGCTTCGCCTAGTAACTTTAAATAAGACTGGGATAGTTCCCGTGCACTGGCAGCCGCCAGCATGCCAAGGGCAGAGAAAACGCCCCCGAACACAGGCACCATGGCTTTGGTCATGCCTATGGAATCTGCCAGCGCGCAGATATGCAGTCCTCCGGCGCCACCAAATCCGAGTAACTGATATTCAGCCGGGTCGTGCCCTCGTTGCTCAGAAATAACTCTTAGTGCCCGGGTCATATGTTCATTGGCTAAATCCAGAATGCCCTGGGCGCATTCATGAGTAGATAGGCCCAATTCACTGGCGAGTGCGCCTATGGCACTTAGCGCACTGGATTTGTCCAAATGCATTTTGCCACCAAGAAAGCTATCAGGTTGCAGACGTCCCAACACTGCATTGGCATCAGTCACTGTTGCCTTTAGCCCTCCCTGTCCGTAGCAAGCCGGTCCCGGGTTGGCTCCAGCAGACTCCGGGCCCACATGCAGCATGCCCGCTGAATCCACATAGGCGATTGAACCTCCCCCGGCGCCAATGGTATGCATATCTACCATCGGCAGGGCGATAGGGTATTGCCCAATGCGGCCTTCTGACGTCAGTTTGATGCCACCATCAATCAGGGCGACGTCAGTGGAGGTGCCACCCATATCAAAACTAAGCATTTTTTCGCAATTGACCAGCTTCCCCATATATTCGGCGGCTGCGAGGCCGCCTGCGGGGCCGGAAAGCAGTAGGTTTGCTGCTTTGTCAGCGGCCTGGTCAATGGAGATTGTTCCACCAGACGACTGCATGATAGATACTGGGGCAGGATTCAGGGCCTGATGTAAACGGTGGAAATAGGAGGCTACCAGAGGCCCTAGGTAAGCGTTATACCAGGTGGCGATCCCGCGTTCGTACTCTCGGATTTCAGGCAATACCGCCGACGATCGACAGACATAAGCAAAAGGCTTGATGGCCTTTTCGAGCTGCTGTTCAAACTGGTCATCTATGTAGGAAAATAGCAGGTTAATGGCCACAGCTTCGGGGCGGAGTGTCTTTATTTGCTTAATAAGAAGCTCTAAATCTTTTTTGGAAAGAGGTTCAATAACATGCCCTTCCGAGTCTAGGCGGCCTCCGGTCTCAAGGCAAAGTTCGGGTGACACAGGAGGTGGGATAACCTCAGGTTGAAGGTTATACAGCTCTGCCCGAGCTTGGCGTCCAATCGTCAGGACGTCCTTTAGACCCCTGTTGGTTACATACGCAGTTTTTACCCCTTTGCGTTCAAGGGCCGCGTTTGTGGCGACGGTTGTCCCATGAATCACACGTAGATGGCCGCAAGACGGTTGTATCCCCATTTCATGTATGCCTTTCAAGATTGCACGTTCGGGCGCATCGGGCGTGGATAAGACTTTATGCAGGAAAATATTCCCATCGCGCAACAGGATGAAATCAGTAAAGGTTCCGCCAGTGTCTACGCCAAGAAGAAGGGGGGAAGTCATGGGGTTCAAAAGTTATCTATTGGCGGAAAATTATAGAGGCAAACGAAAAGTAAATGCAGAAACAAAAAGCCCGATCGATTGACCGGGCTTTTGTAATGATGAGACGGGCTGAATGCTAGTCAGCGTAGGTCACCAGAGAGACCGCAGCGTTAGCGCCTATGGCTTCAGTGGCCTGATCCATAATGCCAATGTAAATATCAGCGCTGGCGAGCTCATGCGCTCTAACAATTACAGCAGCTTCAGGATTCTCGGCGCGTATACGCTCAACGTTTGCACGCACTGAACGAACGTCAATTCGTCGGTCACCTAGCCAGATCTCATCCGTTTCGCTAACAACAAAAACAGCGTTTTGTTTGCTAGGGTCGGGTGGTGTTTCTTGATCCGGCGCGGGCGGTGGACGATTTACCAGGAACCCTTGCTCTTGTACGAAGGATGCCGTCACGATAAAGAAGATCAGCATGATGAAGACCACGTCCAGCATGGGCGTGAGGTCGATGTTCATTTCCTCTTCGTCACGTTTTTTCTTAAACAAATGGGCCATTCAAATATCACCGAGACTGTCTCGGTCCCCTAAAAAACTTATTAATTTGAAAAATAATTGATAGCAGAATCCCGTGGATCCTGTAGCGGGGGTAACTTACCAGATCATTTATCGCTTTGCACTAATCTCATGCAATATTGCCAATCTGTCAGATTTATTGATAAGGATACAATGGCACGCATTTAAATGACCACAAGCCTAAAACGGAGCGGAATAGCCAGTGCCTGAGCTGCCAGAAGTAGAAACCACCCGGCGAGGATTAGAACCCCATCTGGTGGGTAAGAAAGTCCTTAATTTGCAGCTTTACAGACGCG
>JAURLY010000232.1 GCA_030830945.1 Gammaproteobacteria bacterium
AAAGGACAGATTGCCAATTTCCCAGTCCTTATTTGTGTAAGCGGCAAAATCCCCCGGTTCCCCTCTGGACCGGTACATATAAATATCAAAGCCAATCTCTTCCTTGTTGTCCGGCAATAACTCGTAGGACGGATCACCCTCGTAGAGCACCGAATTTACCAGTTTAATGATGGGCACAAGACTTTGAGCCGGGCGCACCTCCGGCATGTGCTCATACATGTAGCGATCCAGCTCTTCGGTTTGATGGTATACCTGAGGGTCGAGCATTGTGTCCTTGTCACCCTCGATGTACACCTGCATAACATCGGATCCAAGGAACGAGAAGCGGGAATTTATTGCCTCGGAGTCAGCGTTAAACCGAGATTCTGGCCAGAGAATAGCGCTTCCCTTGGTGTCGCCTACTGTCAAGTTGGTGGAATAGTAAAGTCCGCCTACCAACGTCAGTGCAGCAAGACCAATCACTATATATTTATGATCTTCAATATTGACCACCGAGGTCCACAATTTATTGAGCAATGCAGAACCTGTGCGGTGTGATTTCGGAGGGGGAAGTAGACACATGGTGGCCGAGGCCAGTATCAGTGCTGGCGCAATGGAAAGCAGCCATACGCCACATATGATGGCCAAACCCTGGATACTGGGAATCGCTACCAGGCCTAATACCCCGAAGCCGGCTGCATCGGTGACAATTGCGCCGGTGCTGGGCAGTAACACTCCCTTAAGGCCTCGTTCAGTGATGTCTACACAATTCTCGGGGCGCGCATCCTCATCAGACAGGTGGTCCAGAATTCGGGTTGTTAGCTGAACACCGTGTGAGAGCACAATGGCAAAAATAAAGGCAGGCAGGAGAATAAGTAACGGATCCAGGTTATAACCGGCAAATCCCATTGCCCCCAAGCCCCAGACGGTGGCAATCGACGCAGTGAACATAGGCACAAAAACGCCAATCCAAGTGCGAAAATAGAGGTACAGCACCACCGCGATAATCAATAGCGATGTCAGCATGATATACAGAACCGAATCCAGTGACTGATAGATGTACCCTAACAGTATAGGCCTACCCACCACCTGCATCGATAAACCCTCGCCCTCATATTTGGCTCGCAGGTCCTGGAAAAACTCCAGTGTTTTCTCAAAATCGATATCGTCTTTAAAATCAACAATCACCATTGCCGAGGATTCGTCATTGGACACCAGGAAGCCCCGGTACTGGTTGTTCACCGTGCGCCTGAACTGCTCCATGGAAGCCTCATCTCGAGGCAGGTCGGGCCACAAGACCGCCGTGACTTCTACTTTGCCGCCGCCGCCACTGATCGCTTTGGTTTTACGCAGAACAAGCGACTGACTGAGATGGCGCTGCGTGTCCGGGTTGTAGTAGACCTCGTCTGCTATCTCTTTGTATTTCTCGAGAAATTCGAGCGAGTAGATGCTGCCTTGCTCGTTTTTGATTTCAATCAAAGTGGTATTGGCCCCACCAAACTGGGCGCCAAAACGTTGGAACAATTCAACATTTCTAGCGCCTGCCGGCAGCATTTCCTCCAGCACTACATTGAGTGAAAGGCCGGCATACGCAAAATAAACAGGCACTGCGGTAAGCAACATTAAAACCGCGAAGACCAGCTTCGCACGGCGTGTTACAAATCTACTTACTTTACCGACCATTGCTCGACGCCCATCGATTGGTTACTAACGTTATGTTGTCTGAAGATCCAAGATTAAAAGCAGGAGCGAAATCGCTTGTGCGTGTATTACCACGCACCACCAGCCCCCGAATCCCTACTCCCCAGAATGCGCCAGACGGGGACGCTGCAGCACCGCCGAACCAGACGTATGCCAAAGGAAAATCAGCAGCAGGCGCCATCGGCTCGACAGCGTTTTGAGATAGCCTAAACACTACGGAACGACCTACGACTATCACGGAATCATCGTGTAATGTTGCCACGTCAAAAAGATGTTCTGTTGTTCCGGTGTCGACGAGATTGACGATGTATTCAATGTCTGCGCGCGGTAGAACTTCTACTTTTGGGGGAACATATTTTTTCTTACGCCGCTTCGCCTTCTTGCGCGCTTTTTGCTCAGCCTTCTCAGCGGCTTCAGCAGCGGCCCTATCCATCTCAAGGCGCTGCTCATCAGTGGCCGGCGTCAAATAGGCCGCACTACCATCTGACCCAGCCACATAAATGGAACCCCCTGCGCCATCCACTGCGAGCCATGTCACCCCAATATCTGATGGCGTAACAAGCCATAACTCGCCGCCATTTTCAGTATGTATAACTGTTCCGAACTCACCCACGACGATAGCGGTGCTTCGATCTTTAGCGTAAACGCCATGTAGTCGAGGCAGGTCGCGCCCCTTAAAACCACGCATTTCCTGCTTTTGCCAGCTTTGGCCGCCGTTGGAGGTATGCAAAATAGTGGCATTGTGGCCTACCGCCCAACCATGATTTTTGTCTACAAATGCGACATCACGAAGGTAGGTATCAGTGGCTCTATATTGGACTTCCCAGCTATTGCCCGCATCGCTGGTATGAAATATTGCTCCGCGGTGTCCAACCGCCCAACCGTCGCTCTCGCTGACGAAGTCAATCCGTCGTATCAGCTCGTTCTCGCCGATGTAGAGGGCATCCCAATTCTCTCCACCATCGGTTGTCCGCAGTACAGTCCCGCCCTGACCGGCAATAAAACCCGTTTGCTCAGTGACAAAATCCACCGCAAACAAGTTATCAGGCCAGAATCGATGAAAAGAGTCAGACTCTTCGTTTGCGCTGGCAAACGAGGTGATTGCTGCGCATACCCCTGCAAGAAACACGCGCACAACGGCGGAAGTGGAAAACGGACTCAAATTAGTCTCCCGAGGATTCTATTATTAGTATTAGCTAGATATGGGCAGGCCGTTTTTGTCTCCCATTGCCCAAACTAGCGCTATCTGTCTCTTGGGTTCATTAAGCAAATGTTATGCCAGCGTCTCCGGCGAGAAAAACAGGGGTTAGATCCAAGCGTAAAGTGGGAAAATTAATTATTTGGTCGTTTTCTGGACAGACGAAAAATGGGAATGCTCAAATAGTCAATCGGGTTACGAGGACGAATCACGGACCCCGAGAAGCCAGAACGCTTCATATACGCTTGAATACGGTGGGTTTTAAACTCTCTATTTCATGGCTATTGTTATAGAACTTCTCGACAAAAAGATGTTTTTCGAAACACCGGCCCCGCATTAACGTGGCAACGCAACTATCGACCATCGAAGGCACGCCGCAAACGTAAACGTTGTAGCCTTCAAATTTCCCATCAAATTGATCAACAAGCCGTTTGTTCAGATAACCCCATTGCTCCACGCCGTTAGATGTGGAGGATGCGCTGTTCACAGCGAGCACGAGGGTGAAATTAGAACGCTCTCTAGCGTACTGCTCAAACAAATCCCAGTAGTAAACTCCCTTCTCTTTCTGCGCCCCATAAATCAAGGTTATTGGCCGCGGGTCATTACTCTCTACCAGGTCCATGATCATAGACTTAACACCGGACAAACCAGAGCCGGCCGCGACGAAAATCACGGGTTCTGGCATGGACTTTCTGACGTAGAACTGCCCATAAGGCCCACACATAGTCACGAGATCGCCCACCTGTAACGTCTGGTGTATGTAGTCTGTGACTTCGCCCTCTTCTACCAGCGCGACATTCAATTCAATAACGTTAGTGGATGATGGAGGACTCGCAATCGAAAACGCCCTGGGAGCGTCATCCAAACCAAAAATGGACAAATTGACGTATTGGCCCGGCTGAAATTCCAGACCTTTGCCGGGCAAAGCAAGAAAGATCGATCGAATCTTTGGGGCAACATCTTTGATGCTGATAACCACAGCCGGAAAGTCGCCAACATGGCGGCGTTCAGCGTCCGGCTCAGCTTCGACATCCGCCTCTATTACCAAGTCTGTCAGTGGTTTAGCACAGCACGCCAGGGCCTGCCCTTCAGCTCGCTCTTCGTCCAGCAGGGCGAACGGGGACGCTTCGCCAATATCGACCTCACCTTCCACCACTCGTACCTTGCAGGTGGAACAGGTACCGCGCAAGCAAGAGTGAGGTAAGTGCACGCCAGACCTCAGGGCAGCATCCACCATAGTCTGCCCGTCCTCCAACTCAAATACTTCGCCCGAGGGCTCCACCTTTACCCGATAGGTCAAGTAACAGCTTCCTTTAAGCCCGGCCGCATGCAGACCTTCCCGCGCGCGGTGTAAATACATAGCTCCAATCGGCAGGAGGGGCGATCAGCGATTGGTGATGACGACACAGAAGTTTTCATTTGGAGAATTTCTAGCGACACATGGTATTTTGCAGGCAATTTTTACGCCAGTAACTCCAATTTCAGCGCGACTGAGTGCGCTTAAAGACCGAAAACATCATGCATACCCCTGCGCCCTGTGAGTCACCATTAAATCAAAACGAGCGCTGGCGCACCCCCATAGATGCATTAGTCCGTCTAATTAGTTGATGATATGATAAAGCCCATTGGTGCTTGCACATGCTTATTTGATAACACATGAAAAAAAATCAGCCCGCCATAGCGCTGCCAAACGCCGCCGACTTAACGCGGCATGTCCACTTCAGCCCAAAAGAGGGCAAAATCTGGCTCGACGAACAGCGCTGTGTCATGCAAACAATGCCAGCACTGTCCAGCTCACGGCACGAGATAATTCAGTCCGTAGGGACTGAGCGAGCGCGCAGTCTCTACATGCGCGCTGGGTACAGGAACGGAAAAGTCGACGCCGAGCTCGCTCGCAAGTCCAGACCGAACGCCAACATCGAGGACCTATTCCTTGCCGGTCCGCAATTGCACATGCTACGCGGCATGGTCCGAGTAGAACCGCTGGTACTCGAACTGGATCTGGCTAACAAGCATTTTCTAATGGAACACATCTGGATTGACTCTTACGAGGTCGATATCTGCCTGGCCCAAACCGGAGTGCTTGCCTGGCCCGTGTGCTGGAATCTGCTTGGTTACGCCTGCGGCTTTAGCTCCAACATTATGGGTTTCGATATTCTGTTCAAGGAAGTGTCGTGCCGGGGCAAGGGCGATAATGAATGCCGAATCATCGGCAAGCCGGTCGAAGCGTGGGACGATGCAGAGGACTACCAAATTTTCTCCAGCTCAGATTCCCTGCTGGATGAACTCTTGAGCATCCAGGCGCAAGTGTCCCAGCACAGCTCCAACGAAGAAGATGAACGGATTTTTTCCACGCTTGTAGGTGAGTCCAGTATTTTCAAAAAGATGTGCGCCCTGGCCAATAAAGCAGCCACTTCGCAGGCGTCTGTTTTACTAATGGGGGAAACCGGCGTTGGCAAAGAAATGATCGCAAAGGGGATTCATTTGCACAGCCAACGCGCCGAGGAAGCGTTTGTAGCCTTCAATTGCGCTGCCATACCGCCGGATCTATTGGAGGCAGAACTGTTTGGAGTAGAAAAAGGCGCCTATACGGGCGCTACCCACAGCAGACCTGGCCGCTTTGAGCGCGCCGACAAAGGCACTATTTTTCTTGACGAGGTGGCCGAACTATCGGCGCGAGCCCAGGCAAGCCTGCTTCGCGTATTGCAGGAACGCGAATTTGAACCCGTCGGCGGCACAAAAACACGCACTATTGACGTGCGCATAATTGCCGCAACCAATGAGGACCTGGAGGCCGCCGTAAAAGCCGGGAAGTTCCGGGCTGACCTTTATTACCGTCTCAACGTGTTCCCGCTGTTTGTACCACCTCTGCGCGAGCGACAGGACGACATTCCTTTATTAGTCAACTATTTCATCGAAAAATACGAGAGACTCTACACAAAGCAAACACTGGGCATCTCGGATAAAGCCATGAGCCTGCTTTTATCCCAGCCGTGGCCTGGCAATATCCGTGAGCTCGAAAATGCCATCGAACGCGGTGTGATCCTTACAGAAGAGAACCAACGTATCACCGCTGACTCCGTACTGCCGGCTTTAGCCGGGAGACAAGCCGATCTGGACGATATGGAAATCGAGATTGATGGGCTGGGACAAACCACCAACAATCCCGTGCAGTCCGAGGAACCGGCTTCCTGGATCGATACCATATTCGAACAATCCCTCTCGATAGAAAACGTCGAGTCGGCACTGGTTAATAAGGCGATGGAGCTTTCTGGAGATAATGTATCAAAGGCGGGCAGACTGCTGGGTCTTACCAGGCCGGCATTTGCCTACCGCCTGAAAAAGCTACGAGCCGCAGAGTAAGGGCGGGCGCCTGTTCGAATTTTTTGGCGCAATATTTGCTATGCGTTATTTAGCGTGTACAAGCTGGGTTTAGTTCCCAGTACGCAAAATAACCCATAAGCCATCGAAAGAAGCTCCAATGACAAGCTTGAAGTTAAGTGTGCTAGACCAATCGCCGGTGCACGACGAAGGACCAGAATCGTCGGGCCTGCACAATACCATCGAACTGGCAAAGCAATGCGACCTGTCTGGCTACCATCGTTACTGGGTGGCCGAACACCACGACACACCCGGTTACGCCAGCCCCTGCCCGGAACTGATGGTAAACAACGTCGCTCACGCAACCCATAAAATTCGTGTCGGTAGCGGCGGAGTCATGCTCCCCCATTACAGCCCATTCAAGGTGGCTGAAACCTTCAAAATGCTGGAAGCCTTTCACCCTGGGCGCATTGACCTGGGGGTGGGACGAGCCCCGGGAGGTAACCCGCTGTCTTCTGGGGCAATCTCGGCACCCAGGCAAACAATCCCAGCACAGTATTACCCGCAGCTGACCCGGGATTTAATAGGGTTTATCAATAATAATCTACCAGCCGAACATCCCTACCATAGCGCCACCGTCGTGCCGAGAGACGTTGGCGCCCCGGGCGTCTGGATGCTGGGTTCCAGTGATGGAAGCGCCGAGATCGCAGGCGAGCTGGGTGCTGCCTTTGTGCTGGCACTCTTCATCGGCACTCACGATCGCCCGCCCGAAATTATCGCGCGCTATAGAAAGGCATTCCAAACGAATGGCAGTTTTGCTACTCCGCAGGCCATGATCGCGGTAGCCGCCATTTGCGCAGACACAACGGAGGAGGCTCGTTGGCTAGCTGCCAGTCATACCTATTGGAAGGTACAGGCGTTCCGCCACGGTTTGCGCGACCCGCTCTTGCCTCCCGAAGCTGCAATTGACCGGCAAAAACAGCTGTCGCCATCCGATCAGGCCTATTATGAAGAAACCATGAATACCATGATTCTCGGAACCCCTGCCAAATGCGAGCAACAGCTGGAAGACGTCGCAAAATTGTACAACGTTGATGAAGTCATGATCGTGTGCGTCACTCACTCGTTCGCACCGCGACTGAATTCCTACAAGGCGCTGGCCCGCCAATGCCAACTCTAACTAACCCGGAGATCAAACAATGAACAACCCTGAAGTAGCTAATAGCATCCAAACCGGCATCTTCGAAACCAATTATCACGACGTGGGCAGCGGCGACCCATTGTTCCTTATTCATGGTTCGGGACCCGGTGTTACTGCCTGGGCCAATTGGCGGCTGGTTATACCGGCTCTGGCAGAACAACACCGAGTGATCGCGCCAGATATGGCTGGTTTTGGCTATACCGAGCGCGTTGAGGGCTATGAATACACGATGGAAAACTGGGTACAACAAGCCCTTGACCTCATGGACGCCCTGGAAATCAAGAAAACACATCTCGTCGGTAATTCGTTTGGTGGCGCCCTCACCATCGCCCTCGCCATCAGGGCCCCCGAGCGTGTCGACCGCCTGATACTGATGGGCGCCGCCGGGGTTCCTTTTACGCTAACACCGGCGCTTGACGAAGCTTGGGGCTATGAGCCCTCGGTGGAAAATATGAGAAAAATGATGGATTTGTTCGCCTACGACCGTAGTCTGGTGACTGACGAGCTGGCACAATTGCGCTACGAAGCGAGCATTCAGCCCGGCTTTCAGGAGACGTTCAGCCAAATGTTTCCCGCACCCCGCCAACGCGGCGTTGAAGCGCTGGCGAGCAATCTGGACGACATAAAAAAAATAGCGCACGAAACACTGATACTCCATGGACGCGAAGATGTGGTGGTGCCCCCCATCACCTCAACCACCCTGTTTGACCTGATTCCAAATGCTCAACTGCACATGTTTGGATGCTGTGGTCACTGGACACAAATCGAGCAAAACGCGCGTTTTATTAAACTGGTCAAAGATTTTCTGTCCGAGAGATAATGGCAACGGATAATAAGCTTGCTGCTAGACAGGCCAGCAGCCCGTGGATGCATCGGGCGCTTTGATAACAAAAAGAACACACGCAAAGAGAATACGGCCCGGCCCACGCCGGGACAGCAACAGGAACGCCACAATGGACTATTCAAATTACTTCACACAGTTTCCAGATGAAGACGGCGAATTTGCCGGCTATGGCGGAGCCTACCTGCCCCCACCACTGATACCTGTATTCGCCGAGATTACTGCTGCATACCAGGGATTAGCCCAAGACGAGCAGTTTTTAGAAGAGCTGCGTTCTATCCGCAAGCATTATCAGGGGCGTCCAACGCCGGTTTTTCACGCCAAAAACCTTTCTGCGGCAAACGGTGGCGCCCAAATCTACCTGAAGCGTGAAGACCTTAATCATACGGGTGCCCACAAATTAAACCATTGCATGGGTGAAGGCTTACTCGCCAAATACCTGGGCAAAAGAAAATTGATCGCGGAGACCGGGGCCGGTCAGCATGGCGTTGCTCTAGCCACCGCCGCCGCCTACTTCGGCCTGGAATGCGAGATTCACATGGGTGAAGTCGATATCGCAAAAGAATCACCCAACGTCTCCCGCATGAAATTGCTGGGGGCGAAGGTTGTCCCCGTTACACACGGGCTGAAGACGCTAAAAGAAGCCGTCGATTCTGCGTTTGAGGCCTATATGGCAGACGCGGACGATTCGATTTACTGCATCGGATCTGTAGTGGGGCCTCACCCTTTCCCGATGTTAGTGCGTGACTTCCAGCGTGTAGTGGGAATCGAAGCTCGTGAACAAATGCTGGAATTGACTGGCGCACTACCGGATGCGGTCTGCGCGTGTGTCGGTGGCGGTAGCAATGCTATGGGTATTTTTTCAGCTTTTCTCGATGACCCTGTTGAATTATTTGGTGTTGAACCAATGGGCAAAGGAACGAAGCTGGGCGAACACGCTGCCTCAATGGAGTATGGCGAACCGGGGGTAATACACGCGTTCAAATGCTACATGTTGCAGGACGAGGATGGTGAGCCGGCACCCGTCCACTCGATAGCCAGCGGCCTGGACTATCCCGGCGTTGGACCAGAGCATTGCATGTTAAAGGATGACGGTCGGGTAACCTACGGCGGTTGCAGTGACGACGAATGCATGGATGCTTTTTTCAAGCTTTGTCGGCTAGAGGGGATAATTCCTGCCATCGAAAGTTCGCACGCCGTGCACTATGCACTTGAGCTAGCTAAGAAAATGAAAACCGGGGCAGTTCTGGTAAACCTCAGTGGACGCGGCGACAAAGACCTCGACTTCGTCATTGAGAACTATGGCTATGGCGAGTAAGGAGTTAAAAGGATTAACAAGACGCATCCCTTGGTATCCATCCTCCCTGGGGACTTCATCATTTCGTTAAAAATGCCCAGGCATTCACCCTGTAGGAATTGAAGCCCGTTAGCAGGCTCATCTTTAGGCAAAACCGTGGCATCGCTGGCGTATCCGCCCCCCCCATAAGCCGTACCCGTCGCAGTAAGCAAAAAAGATCCCTATCTTTTTGTTTTATATATAAATAAAAAAACTGCGGGGTCACCTCGCACCGGCGCCCGGCTGATGGCACGGTTGTTGCTTCTCTCACGGATATGAGCAAAAACATAAAACTTGATCCCGGCATCGAAGGTCAGCGATACGTCCGCGTAACGAACGTGTTGCATGAGAAATATGTGGAATTCGAGTTTGCGATTGATGACCCCACAATAAACATTGAGCTGGTCCTTCCATTCGATCATTTCAGAGTATTTTGCGAAGCAAACAATGCCGTGCACCTGAGCCCCGAACAGGAAGCAGCGGTGGAATTCGATAAATTGAAATGGAGATTTGGTGTACCTGGGTTCACCGACGAAAAATCGACTAGCGTCACCTCACAGGAGAAAACATGAGTATTGAAATTTCAGCCAAGGCAATTACTCCCATCCGTTTAAGTTACGGAAACCTGATCGAGCGTTTTGGCGACAAACGACCTCCTTCTCGCTATCAAGAAGCAGTCTATGACGTTCAGCCAACGGCCCATTTTCACTACCGTCCTCTGTGGGACAAAGAACATGAAATTTACGATACCAGTCGCACGGCGATCGTTATGGAGGATTGGTATAGTTTTGCCGACCCACGCCAGTATTACTACGGCACTTATACGATCGCTCGGTCAAAGCAGCAGGAAGTGGCGGAGCACAACTATTCCTTCGTCGAAAAACGCGCCTTGCTTGACGATCTGCCCGAGGAAGTACGACAGTCTGTTCGCGACATTTTAATTCCATTGCGCCATATCGAATGGGGCGCAAACATGAACAACTGTCAGATAGATGCTATGGGCTACGGCACGACCATATGTTCGGTCGCTATGTTCAACGCCATGGATCGTCTCGGCATGGCCCAATATATCTCACGGATCGGCCTGCTCCTCGATGGCAACGAAACCACTTCGCTTGACGCAGCGAAGAAAGATTGGATGGAGGCGCCGGAATGGCAGGGCCTCCGTCATGCCGTAGAAGACATGTTCGTGCTTGAGGATTGGTTCGAGTTGATGGTTGCCCAGAATATAGCGCTAGATGGATTGTTGTTCCCTCTGTTCTGGGACCGATTCGAACGGAAGCTTTCTGAAAACGGCGGTGGAACCATCGCGATGCTGACCGAGTTCATGTCCGACTGGTACAAAGAAACCGTTCGCTGGACAAACGCCCTGGTCAAGGTTACCGCCGCAGAATCAACCGCGAATAACGAGCTGCTATCCGAATGGGTTCAAAAATGGGTAACCCGGCTAAGTGAAGCTATTGCGCCCGTTGCGACCAAAGCTTTTGGCCCAGATGGTGTATCGGAGTTAAACGAAGTCAAAGAAGAGCTACTTGCCAGGCTGGGCAAGCAGGGCCTGAGTGTTTAGGGGCACTACCAATGACTGACAAAAAGAAGAACACGGCATTTTTGATCGTTCAGGACAATGAGGATGCAAGGCCAATCATCGAGGCTGTCGAGCAAGACAACCCCGAAGCAAGCATTCAATACGAGCCCGGCATGGTCAGAATGGAATGCGAGGGAAGTCTAATTGTGAAGCAGGAGACTGTCGAAGCGCTCATTGGGCGCGATTGGGATGTACAGGAACTACACCTCGTTCTTATTTCGCTGGCGGGTAATGTGGATGAGGACGACGAAAAATTTGAGTTGAGCTGGGGTTAGTACAACAACCCGTAGACGAGGATATTGAAATGGCTGCAAAAAAACTGAATTTGCGTAAGCGTTATGAGTTACTCACCCGCGGCATGGGGTGGGAGACAAGCTACCAAAAGATGGACGACGTATTTCCCTACGACACCTTTGAAGGTATCAAAATCACTGACTGGGATAAATGGGAAGACCCGTTCCGTCTCACGATGGATGCCTACTGGAAGTTTCAGGCAGAAAAGGAGAAAAAGCTCTACGCCATCATCGATAGCTTTGCGCAAAACAACGGACAGACCAATCTTGCCGACGCAAGCTACCTAAGCGCAATTAAGCTCTTTATTACGGGCGTAACACCACTGGAGTACGCTGCGCATCACGGTTTTTCCCACCTTGGCCGGCACTTCCGAGGCGAGGGTGCGAGAATCGCTTGCCAAATGCAGGCAATCGATGAGCTGCGCCACGCACAAACTCAAATACATACTATTAGTCACTACAACAAGCATTTTACCGGGCTTCACAACCCGTTCCACCAGTCCGATCGCGTCTGGTATCTGTCAGTCCCCAAGTCGTTCGGGGAAGATGCCTTAACCGCCGGTCCATTTGAGTTCATCACTTCGATCTCATTCGCCTTCGAGTATGTGTTAACCAACCTGCTGTTTGTCCCCTTTATGTCTGGTGCTGCATACAACGGAGATATGGCTACGACAACTTTTGGCTTTTCTGCGCAATCAGACGAGTCGCGGCACATGACCCTCGGTCTTGAGATCATCAAATTCATGGTGGAGCAGCATGAAGACAATCTGCCTATTATTCAGCGCTGGATAGACAAGCATTTCTGGCGCGCGTACCGCGTACTCGCCCTCGTCTCGGCGATGCAGGACTATATGCTGACCAACACACCCATGTCCTGGAAGGAGGCTTGGGACATCTACTTTGTTGAAAACGGCGGTGCGTTGTTTGAGGATCTCGGACGTTACGGTTTGAAGATGCCCAAACACCACGAACTGGCTACGGCAGAAGCAGAGCATCTCAGCCACCAGGTCTGGTCGGTCTTTTGCGCGCTGGGTAATGCTACAGGGTTCCATACATTCGAGCCATCCGAGGAAAAAATGGCTTGGCTATCCGAAAAATACCCGAACACCTTTGATAAGTACTACCGACCTCGCTTCGAGTTATGGAAGAGGCAAAAGGCAGAAGGCACCTTCGAATACCTCGCCAGCCTGCCCCAGCTTTGCCAGGTGTGTCAGATCCCAATGATCTTTACAGAGGTGGAAACTGACCCGATGCAAATCAGCTTCCGAAACACGAAGTATAAGGGTGACAACTACCATTTCTGCTCTGATGGTTGCAAAGATGTGTTTGAAAATGAGCCTGAAAAGTACGTTCAGGCTTGGCTGCCGGTGCATCAGATTTTCCAGGGCAATTGTGGCGGGGCTACCGTTCCGGAAGTTCTCGAATGGTACAAATTTCAGCCCGAAGATGGCGGTGACTATTTTGACTCACTGGATTATCGGCGCTGGCAGGAATGGCATGGTAATGCTGAAGCCGCTAAAACCGGCTCGTAACGGCTGATGGTTTGCCAAATATTTGACAGGTAGGAGTACACAGTGACCGTTATTGCAAAAGATGGGTATGTCGACCTTGTTCAAGACAAGGTTGATAACTTTCACGGGAACCAGGTGGTATACGTAAGCTGGGACGATCATTTATTGTTCTGCGCCGCACAGGCCTTCCCACTCCCCCCCGAAATGCCTTTTAAAGCTCTCGTATTTGAAGTGATACCGACGGTGTTTAGCTGGCACAAAGAATTCGAGCAAGTAGATTGGGCAAAAGCGCAGTGGAATCTTGACGGCAATGACTTCGTGCCCGATATGGAGAAATCCCTTGCCGAAAATGGCGTTGAGCACAAATCGTTAATACGATTTAAAACTCCCGGACTAACCGGCATCGACGGGACAAGGATGTAAACGTGAGCTTTGAAGTATCCATCGAACCTCTGGGCGTCACCATTGAGGTAGACGAAGACCAGACTATTCTCGATGCGGCGCTACGGCAGGGGGTGTACTTACCCCATGCTTGTGGTCATGGACTCTGTGGCACATGCAAAGTCGACGTTCTCGAGGGCGAGGTGGAAATTGGAGACGATGCATCTCCATTCGCCTTGCTGGACTTTGAACGTGACGATGGAAAGTGTTTGACCTGCTGCAGCAAACCATTGGATGACCTGGTTATTGAAGCGGATGTGGAAGAAGAGCCGGATGCGCAAAACCTCCCGGTGCAGGACTATGTCGGCACGGTGGTTAAGCTGGAAATGCTAACACCAAGAATCCTGGGTGTTTTTCTTGAGGTTGATGGCGATGGCCTGGAGTTTCAGGCGGGGCAATATGCCAACTTGCATATTCCAGGGCTAGAAATTCCCAGGCCATTCTCGATGGCACAGTCACCCAATGAGAAAAACATCATCGAATTTGATATCGCTCTCATCAAAGATGGCGTGGGTACAACCTGGATCCATGAAAACCTGAAAGTTGGCGATAAGCTCGAGTTCTCTGCGCCGTATGGACATTTTTTCGTCCGAATTTCAGACGATCGCCCGATCATGTTCTTTGCCGGCGGTTCAGGACTTTCTAGCCCGAAATCCATGATTTTGGATTTATTGGAACGAGGTGATAAACGAGAAATCATTTTGTTCCAGGGTGCGAGGAACCTTACAGAGCTCTATTACAAAGATATGTTTTTGGAGCTTGAGCAGCAGTACGAGAATTTCACTTACGTCCCTGGCTTGTCGGGTCCCGATATTGAAGAAGATTGGAACGGCGCAACCGGTTTTGTACACGATGTGGCCATCGAGCACTTTGGCGGTAAATTCGAGGGTTATCGCGCCTATATGTGCGGCCCCCCTCCGATGATTGATGCCTGTATTACGGCACTGATGCGCGGCCGTGTCTTTGAAAAAGATATGTTTATGGAAAAGTTCCTGACAGCCGCAGACGGCGCCAACGAAAAGACGAAAAGTCCGTTGTTCAAGAACATATAAGGTGTATGCCGGCTCACACCATTACAATTTTAGATACGAACGAACAGTACAGCTGCAACGAATCTCAACACCTTCTAGCAGGGATGGTGCAGCTGGGCAAAAAAGGTATACCAGTAGGCTGCAGAGGCGGTGGCTGTGGCGTGTGCAAAGTTCAGATAACGAGCGGCAGCTATCAATCCAAAAAAATGAGCCGTGCACGGGTAACACGGGATGAAGAAGAAAACGATACTGTTCTGGCGTGCAGGGTTTTCCCTCAATCCGATATTCAATTAAAAGTGCTGGGTCATCTCAATAAGGTGGTAAAGGCAGTATAGCCGAAAATTTTCGGCGTCTTTGGCAAAGGAGAACTAAAATGGCAATGACAGGAATTTTACGCCCTGGCCACGTTCAATTACGTGTGATGGACATAGATGAAGCAGTGAATCACTACTGCAACTATATGGGGCTTATCGAAACTGATAGGGACGACCAGGGTCGCGTCTATCTGAAATGCTGGGATGAGCACGACAAGTTTTCTATTGTGCTAGAACCTTCCGACAGTTCTGGCATGAACCACATGGCGTTCAAGGTTCGCACCGAGCAGGACTTGTGGCGTTTCGAATCCAACGTAAAGAACTTTGGTGTAGAGACCAAAAGAATTCCAGCCGGTGAACTCAATGGCTGTGGAGAGCGTGTCAGCTTTGTCGCTCCCGGTGGCCATAGATTCGATCTATTTGCTGAAAAAGAAATGGTAGGAAATGGCCTCCCGACCACCAACCCTCCACCTTGGCCCGAAGACGTTGTGGGCATGAAGGCAATTCGCTTTGACCACTGCCTGCTTTACGGTAATGACCATGACGAATCAGTGAGATTTTTTGTTGAAGCCCTGGAGTTTGAGCTGACAGAGCAGGTTGTCGATGGAGATGTACAGATCGCTGCATTCCTGTCCTGCAGTACGAAAGCTCACGACATCGCATTTATTCGGCACGACGAACCTGGAAGGCTGCACCACGCATCGTTCCTGCTGGGATCCTGGGAGCAGGTATTGCGGGCCGCCGATATTATATCCATGAAGGACATTCCTCTTGACGTGGGACCAACGCGCCATGGCTTGACCCGCGGCATGACAATTTATTACTTCGATCCATCGGGCAATCGCAACGAGGTGTTTGCCGAGGATAGCTACCGCTACCCAGACAGCCCTCTACTAACCTGGACCGCTGACAATTCCGGTCAGGCAATTTTTTACCACTCGCGCACACTGGTGGACAGCTTCATGGGCGTTACATCGTAGCTCCATGGCAACCAACAGCGTAAGCAATAGGAATATTTCAACCAGCGCCGCTTGTGCAGTTGCACAAGCGGCCGTTGAACACGCCAGTGCCTTGGGTATCGCCATAAACGTGTCTGTTGTAGACAGTGCGGCGACTGAAATAGCCTTTTTGCGTATGAACGCGTCTTTTTTACCCTCCAAAGACATTTCGAAGGACAAGGCGTTTACCGCCGCGGGCTTTGCCATGCCAACAATGCAATGGAAGGAAGTGCTCGCTGGTAACGTTCAATTGCAGGCGGGAATCGTTGAGCGCCCTCGAGTTGTTACTTTTGGGGGTGGCTTACCCATTTTTGAAGGCGACGATCTGATAGGAGCAGTTGGTGTATCTGGCGGTTCCGAAGAAGAAGATATTGCCTGTGCCCAGGCGGGAATCGACGCTATCACCGGATAGCCTTTAGTTAGTCATTGCCAGTCGGTAATGCTCCGCAGTATTTCCTCAAAGCCGCCACACTTCACGATTCTTTTCCTCAATGTGGGCGTGTTGGCGTCAAACCACGCGCATTTTTCGCCTTCATGGACAGGCTAGCAGAGTTTGAAGCGTATCTCAAATGCGGTCGCCTCGAACACGGCTTCCTTCGCGTGCGTTGCGATAAGTGTCACTTCGAGCGGCTCGTGGCGTTCTCCTGCAAGAAGCGAGGATTCTGTCCCA
>JAURLY010000233.1 GCA_030830945.1 Gammaproteobacteria bacterium
AACAAATTTGAAAATATGGGCGCTCAAATGGTGAAAACTGTTGCGTCCAAAGCCTCTGATGACGCAGGCGACGGCACCACCACTGCAACCGTTTTGGCCCAGTCCATTGTGACAGAAGGTCTGAAAGCAGTCGCTGCCGGCATGAATCCTATGGATTTAAAGCGAGGCATCGACAAAGCTGTCACCACTGCAGTTGAAGCAGTTAGAGCTGCTGCCACCCCATGTGAAGATGGTAAAGCGATTGCCCAGGTTGGTACGATCTCTGCAAACAGTGACACCCAGGTGGGTGACATCATTGCCGAAGCAATGAATAAAGTAGGCAAAGAAGGTGTCATCACTGTTGAGGAAGGCACCAGTCTGGAAAACGAGCTGGATGTTGTAGAGGGTATGCAGTTCGATCGTGGTTACCTTTCTCCTTACTTCATTAACAACCAGGACAACATGAATGTTGAATTGGAAGACCCTTTCATCCTGATGGTTGACAAGAAAATTTCAAATATTCGTGAGCTCCTGCCATTGCTTGAGCAAGTTGCTAAAGCTAGCCGTCCACTGCTGGTTATGGCTGAAGACGTTGAAGGTGAAGCCCTGGCGACACTGGTAGTAAACAATATGCGTGGCATCGTGAAAGTTGCTGCCTGTAAAGCACCAGGTTTCGGTGATCGTCGCAAAGCCATGATGCAAGACATTGCTATTCTGACTAGTGGCCAAGTTATCGCAGAGGAAGTGGGTCTCGATCTGGAGAACGCAACGCTGGATCAACTCGGTCAGGCCAAGCGTATTATTCTGACTAAAGATGAAACCACGATTATTGATGGCGCTGGTTCTGCTGCGGATATCAAAGCACGTGTGGGGTCCATTCGTGTACAGATCGAAGAGTCTACTTCTGATTACGATCGAGAAAAACTTCAGGAACGAGTAGCCAAATTAGCTGGCGGCGTTGCCGTTATTAAAGTTGGCGCAGCAACCGAAGTCGAGATGAAAGAGAAAAAAGCCCGTGTTGAAGATGCTCTTCACGCCACACGTGCTGCTGTAGAAGAAGGCGTAGTAGCTGGCGGCGGTGTTGCCCTGGTTCGTGCACTTCAGGCAGTTGAAGGCTTAAAAGGCGATAACGAAGATCAGAACATTGGTATTGCCATCGCCCAGCGTGCTATGGAAGCACCGCTTCGCCAAATTGTTAAAAACGCTGGTGAAGAGGACTCCGTAGTGCTTGATAAAGTGAAAAGCGGCAAAGGTAATTACGGTTACAACGCGGGCACTGGTGAGTACGGAGACATGATTGAGATGGGTATTCTCGATCCGGCCAAAGTGACTCGTACCGCTTTGCAAGCAGCCGGTTCTGTTGCGGGACTGATGATTACTACCGAGTGTATGATCACAGACATTCCTAAGGACGATGCTCCTGCAATGCCGGATATGGGTGGCATGGGCGGCATGATGTAAGCCCGATCACCTTTAGCAATGTGAAAAAACCCGCCTTTTGGCGGGTTTTTTTATGCGTTTAGGATAGTTGACCAGAAAAAGAGACTGTTTCAGTTGTCCTGTATCCGAGAATAAGTATGATTCAAAGGGCAAAGAAAAAAGATAAGCATCCCGTTATGAATAAACCCGCTTTTTGGAAGAAAGATTGGTTCATCGCTTTGGTGATATCGATAGCACTATTGGCCGTTTCAGGTTCGGCACCAATAGTTAGTCTGGAGCGGGCAGCATACGACTGGGGCCTACAATCCAGCTCAGAAGAGCCCAGTGACCGTATTGCAGTGATTGCCAAATCTGCTTCAGCTCTGGACTATGCCCATAAGCAGAATGTAGTTCACCGAGATATCAAACCGGCAAACATCATGTGGGATCCTGATTCCAATGAATTAAAAATCACTGACTTTGGTATCGCGCGAATTACCGACTCAAGCAAGACCAAAACGGGTGTGGTTTTGGGAACTCCTTCATACATGCCGCCAGAACAGCTACCCGGTAAAAAGATAGATGGTCGGTCGGACCTATTTTCCCTCGGCGTAATGTTTTATCAAATGCTGACTGGCGGTCTGCCTTTTAGTGGTGATTCCATGGCAACATTGATGTACAAGATTGCCAATGAAGAACCCACTAAAGCTTCGGAGTTAAACGCGAAGCTTCCCCCGGAAATAGACGAGATAATCGCAAAAGCCCTGGCCAAAGATGCCGATGCAAGATATCAGTCGGGAAGTGAGATGGCTAAAGCACTTAAAGAGTGTGTGGCAAAAATAAAGGCTCGACAATCAGGTAGCTAATATATGAGTCTGGCATCAAAAATAGAGATTGTGAAAAAAACCGATACCGGCCTCAAAAGAGATCATAATGAGGATTCAGTCGGTAGCGAAAAGGCAATTGGTCTGGCGGTACTTGCCGACGGCATGGGTGGTCATAATTCGGGTGAAATTGCCAGTGCGATGACGATTGCCCATGTTCTGGAAAGGTTTAAGACAACATATAAAAATATAGAACACGGCGGACTTGATTGGGATTCTGGCCTTACTCAGGAGACCATACTGCTTCAAGAAGCGATTCTGGAAGCTAACAAGGAAGTTTATGAAGCTGCCCAAGCCAGCCTCGCAAATCGAGGTATGGGGACAACTGTGGTAGCTATGCTTTTTCTCAACAATAAGGTATCTATCGCTCACGTTGGCGACTCAAGGGCTTATCGATTACGAGACGGAACTTTTGAACTGCTGACCGAGGACCACTCGTTGTTGCAAGAGCTGGTTCGAAAAGGCTTTTATACGAGGGAAGAAGCACGACAGTCAGACCAAAAAAATGTGATTACTCGAGCTTTGGGTATTGATACCAGGCTGACAGTTGATGTTGTTGAAGAAATTACAGACGTGGGTGATATTTATCTTGTCTGTTCCGACGGCCTGACTGATATGGTTAGCGATGATGATATTCATCGCATTTTGCAAGAAAATGAAGACGACATAGAAACCGCCGCAGACGAGCTTGTACTTGCGGCAAATGAGAATGGTGGCAAGGATAATATATCCGTTATACTTGCTCGGGTAATTACCCCGTTTCCACTGGAAGAATCATTTGCCGAGAAGATGCTCGGTTGGTTCCGAAATTAATCCGGGCTAATTAGGGACTGAAGAGATGCAGCCAAAACTAATCCTTTCGCTTTCGGGTGAAGTTCTTAAGGAAATCGACCTTAACCAGGAGATCACTACCATTGGCCGTAAAGCGGTCAATGATATCCATCTGGACAATTTGGCTGTGAGTGGATCGCACGCCAAAGTATTGCTCCTGGGTGGAGACTGTTTTCTAGAAGATCTTGAAAGTACCAATGGCACCTATGTTAACGGTGACAGAATTACCAAACATGTTCTCAAACATGGCGATAATATTGCCATCGGCAAGCATGAGCTTCTTTATCAAAATGAAGCCGCCATCGGGGCGGATGATGAAGAAGATTTTGAAAAAACCATGATACTCAAACCCTATGCGGCAGGTATGGGCGGCGAGTCGATTGAGGCCAAGTCGGAAGAAAAACTAAAAGAAGAGTCTGAGGATTCCAGTCAGCCTGAAAAGCAAGAAGAGGCATCATCCGGTATCAACGCTGCGCTGCAGTTGTTGTCGGGAGCGAATGTCGGTAAGCGGCTTAGCCTTACCAAACCATTGACCCGTCTCGGCAAGCCAGGGGCTCAGGTAGCGGCAATTCAAATGCGGCCCAACGGGTGCTATGTATTCAACATCCCCGGCTCAGGGAAGGCGCCAAGTCTCAATGGAAAGGACTTGGGAGCCAAAGCAGTAATGCTAAAAGATGGTGACCTGCTTGAAGTTGGTAGTGTTCGTATGAAATACCACCAGACTTGATGATGTGTTTATATAGACCTAAAAAAGCTCCCTTGGGAGCTTTTTTTAGGTCAGATGCGAATAGCTCAGGAAAAGTTTTCGTTAACAAAATCCCAATTAACCAGATTCCAAAATGCTTCCATATAAGCAGGTCGGGCATTTCGGTAATCAATGTAATAGGCATGCTCCCAAACATCGACAGTCAGCAAAGGTTTGGCATCTGTTGTAATTGGAGTGTCCGCATTGCCTGTATTTACAATGGAAACACTGCCATCAGTATTTTTTACCAGCCATGTCCAGCCGGAACCAAAATTGTTTACAGCACTATTGGTGAATTGTTCCTTAAAGGCTTCAAATGAACCAAAAGCAGTATTGATGGCATCGGCCACAGGACCGGAAGCTTCTCCTCCGCCGTTTGGACTGAGACAATTCCAGTAAAAGGTATGATTCCAGACTTGGGCGGCATTATTAAATACGCCACCCTCGGAATTTTTAATGATGGTTTCGAGATCGGCATCAGCCAGATCGGTGCCTTCGATGAGGGGGTTTAGCTTGGCAACGTACGTCGCGTGGTGCTTGCCGTAGTGATATT
Source organism: Gammaproteobacteria bacterium (assembly GCA_030830945.1). Lineage (GTDB taxonomy): Bacteria > Pseudomonadota > Gammaproteobacteria > Pseudomonadales > GM7GCV1 > GM7GCV1. The sequence continues at coordinate 4,412 of JAURLY010000233.1, forward strand.
CGAGAGTTTCTTTGGAAATTTGGGGTTCCAGAGCATCAATTGCATAAGGCAATTCCGGAAGTGTGATAGCCATACTGTTCCATACTCCTGATGGGGATATGTGAATTTATTGAAATTTTCCTCTGATCTGAGGATAAGTAAGTATTGTCCGCGATATAAAGGCATTCGGACGAAAATCACATAAATGTTCTCTATAGCGACAGGTAATTGCCGACTGTTAGCAATCATGGCTCTCATATAGAATGACCACCCTTAACGAGGTATCAAGAGGATTCCAATGTCTGACGACATGCGCATAATTCCTGAGCGAGATGAAATTCGCCCAAGATCACAGACAACTACCAAGAAGCCAGCTTCTGGAGCGACTACATCCGGGGCTTCGGGGCCAGCAAAGCCAGTTGCGAGAAGGACTTCTTCAGGTAGTTCTGATAAATCATTCTGGGTGCTGGTTGTGCTCATCTTACTAGCATGCACAGCATCAGCCTGGCTGTTTGTCCAAACTCGTTCCTTGGCCTCAGAGCGCGATGCATTAGCCCAGCGAGTAGAACAAATAGAGTCCAAGCTCTCAGTCACCGATGAATCCCTATCCCAGTCCGGCGCTGCAATGCAATCGGTACTTAAAGAGCATAGCGATGAACTTGAACTGCACATGTCTGAAATTCGCAAACTCTGGGGTGTTGCCTATGATCGCAATCGACCTGCGATCGAGGAATTGAAAACTGGGCAAGAGAACATGTCTGCGCGGATGAACTCATTTAATAATTCTCTCGCACAGGCCGATCCGATTATTCAGGGATATGAAGGGATGCAATCCCGTCTGGAAACCATTTCTTCACAGTTGCTTGTGCAGTCGGCCACACTTGACGATTTATCTGCACGTGCTCGTACCCTCTCTGACCGCTCCAATTCCATCCAGTCAAACTTCCAGACGCAGGAAGATGCAATCCAGGAGCATGAAGAAGCCATTCAAGCCATCGATGAATATCGTTTGCAAATTAATCAGCGTCTGCTCCGATTGGAACAATCCCTCTCGGGTGGACAATAGCCACATAAAGCCTTAAGAATTTTTTAACAGATGACACTAGTAAAACAGCAAGACTTGATTGATAGCGTATTTGATTCGCTTCAGTTCATTTCCTATTACCATCCCAAAGATTTTATCGATGCTGTATATGCGGCATACCAGAAAGAGGAATCCCAGGCTGCCAAAGATGCCATGGCGCAAATCCTGATTAATTCACGGATGTGTGCTGAGGGACATCGTCCAATATGCCAGGATACCGGTATCGTCACGGTATTTTTGAAGGTGGGGATGGATGTTCAGTGGGAGGGTGACATGAGTGTCACCGATATGGTCAATGAAGGTATTCGCCGTGCTTATAATCACCCCGATAATGTTCTTCGCGCGTCAATTCTTGAAGACCCGGATGGAGCTCGTCGAAATACCAAGGACAATACACCGGGCGTTATACATTACGAAATAGTTCCGGGCGATAAAGTTGAAGTGCACGTTGCTGCCAAAGGTGGTGGCTCAGAAGCCAAATCCAAGTTCGCGATGCTTAATCCCAGCGACTCCGTTGTCGACTGGGTTTTGGACATGGTGCCCAAAATGGGCGCTGGGTGGTGTCCCCCTGGCATGTTGGGCATAGGTATCGGTGGCACGGCCGAAAAGGCCATGTTGCTTGCCAAAGAAGCTTTGCTGGAGCCTATCGACATACAAGAGCTTAAGCAGCGCGGGGCGTCCAATCGCTCTGAGGAATTGCGTTTGGAATTGTTCGATAAGGTCAATAGGTTGGGCATAGGTGCCCAGGGTCTGGGCGGGCTGACAACCGTGCTTGACGTTAAGGTAATGGATTATCCATCGCATGCCGCAAATAAAGCCATCGCGATTATTCCGAACTGTGCCGCGACGCGTCATGCGCATTTTGTTCTCGACGGTAGCGGCCCCTCTTTACAGACACCGCCAGCATTGGAAGATTGGCCAGAAATTACATGGGATGTTGGCGACTCTGTGCGACGTGTGAATCTTGATACAGTTACCAGAGAGGATGTTCAGGACTGGAAAACAGGCGAGACTGTCTTGTTGTCAGGCAAAATGTTGACTGGCAGGGATGCAGCCCACAAAAAAATTGTCGACATGCTTAACAAGGGCGAAGAACTGCCTGCGGACCTGAAAGGACGGTTTATCTATTACGTAGGCCCAGTGGATCCCATTGAGGGTGAGGTAGTAGGGCCAGCCGGTCCGACAACGGCCACTCGTATGGATAAGTTTACCCGTCAGGTATTAGAGCAAACGGGTCTGCTAGGCATGATCGGTAAAGCCGAGCGAGGTCCTGCCGCTATTGATGCCATACGAGACAATAAGGCGGTTTATCTCATGGCTGTAGGCGGTTCTGCGTATTTGGTGTCCAAGGCAATTACCAAGTCAGAGGTTGTAGGCTTTCCAGAGCTGGGCATGGAAGCTATTTACGAATTTGAAGTCAAGGATATGCCAGTTACTGTGGCCGTGGATTCAAAAGGAGAATCGGTGCATCAAACCGGGCCTAAAATATGGGCCAGGGAAATTGAAGAGCGTAAACTGATCGTTAGCTAACTTTTACGCGTACTAAGTTCTCATATAAGAAAGAGACCAGTCATGACAACCATGAAAAGTAAATTTTTGACAGCCTTTGTGCTTTTAGCTGCTGCATTTTCAAGCTCGGCACAGGATCTTTATCTGGGCGGTAATATTGGCTTCCTGCTATGGGATGACGAGCGTTTTTCAGGTTCCTCAAAAGGTGAAGCGATAACAGGTGGCGTTCAATTAGGCTATGAGTTTAGTGAAATATATGCCGTCGAATTGTCTTCGCACTCAAGTTTGAATGGCCCGGATGCGGATCTATATTCCATTAGTGGCTACCGATTTTATGGGGACCGATCAGACTGGAGTAAATACATTGTTGGTGGTTTGAGTTATGGCGATCCCCATAAATTTACCTATGCTAACGACGACTCGACTTCACGCATTACTGCTGTTGGGTATGGTGAAGAGCGACCAGTAGCCAGCAATGATAGTGCAGCGGGTCGCGCCCAAAATCGAAGGGTAACCGGGGAACTGAGTTGGCGAGAAGAAGTAGAGTAAGTAATAAGAAACATGTTAATAACGGCGCTTTAGAAGCGCCGTTTTTGTATTAGTGATCTGTGACGTAAAGGGATGGGTATGGTCGAGACAATCTACTGGCACGATTACGAGACATTTGGAGCAAATCCTCCGCTTGATCGCCCCGCCCAGTTTGCCGGAATTCGCACCGATACAAACCTCGAAGTGATTGGCGACCCATTGATGGTTTACTGTAAACCTGTGGCGGATTGCCTGCCGAGCATTGATGCGTGCCTGATTACAGGCATCACTCCGCAGTTAGCTGATGACAAAGGGCTTCCCGAGCCCGAATTTATGCGTCAGATTCACGCTGAATTTATACAGCCACAAACTTGTGGCGCCGGATATAACAGCCTGCGTTTTGATGATGAAGTGACTCGTTATTCCCTGTATCGCAACTTCTACGATCCTTATGCTCGTGAATGGCAAAACGGCAACTCACGGTGGGACATTATCGATATGGTTCGACTGACCTATGCATTGCGTCCTGATGCACTCAAATGGCCCGAAAGAGAGGCCGGCGTGCCCAGCTTTCGTCTGGAAAGTTTGAGCGAGGCCAATGAACTTCAACATGAATCCGCGCACGATGCACTTTCCGATGTACTGGCGACCATTCAGTTGGCCAAGAGAATAAAAAATAGTGAACCAGGATTGTACGATTACTGTTGGAACTCCCGGCGTAAAACGGAAGTTGCAAAGCAGATTGACCTGAAATCACATAAACCGCTTGTTCATGTATCGTCCAAAATTCCGGCAAGTCAGGGCTGTACAACCATCCTGATGCCTTTGGCTATGCACCCAACCAATAAAAATGCAGTTCTTTGTGTCGACCTCTGTGCAGAGGCTAGTCCATTACTCGATCTTAGTGCAGAGGCAGTCAGGGAGCGGCTTTATACTCGTCTGGACGACTTGGGCGAGAATGAGTCCAGAATTCCCTTAAAGGCAGTTCATCTAAACCGTTGCCCGGTTTTGCTCCCACTGAAGACATTGGAGGAAGCCAATGCCAAGCGTCTGGGCATTGATTTATCCGTCGCGGAAACCAATTGGCAAACTCTTCTGCAGAAGGTTCAGGAGGTAAGCAAAAAAGCCCAAATAGCGTTTGATTCTGATTTCGAGGAGAATTTGGATGCAGACTCAGCGTTGTATCAAGGGTTTATTCCTGATGCCGATCGGCATGTTGCGGAGCAAGTAATATCCGCTTCATCCCAAGACTTGGCTTCCCATACCTTTGTTTTTCAGGATAAGCGTCTCAATGAGCTTTTATTCCGGTATAAGGCTCGACATTTTAGTGAAATTCTTTCAGGTGAAGATCAGAAAGATTGGTTAGAGCAAGTTTGTGAGCGCCTGGATTGGCCGCAACAGATTGACCGCTATGAGCAGGATCTAATGTCACGAGCTCGTCAGGAAACAGACAGCTCGAGGCTAAAAATACTTAAAGAATTGTCGGACTGGGCAGCGCAGCGGCGTAAGCTGTTTTGTGGCTCTGAAGCCATTAAATAATTTTGGCAATGCATTTCGGGGGAATTTACCGGATAATGCGCGGCCAGGAAAAGACCGTAATAAAGGCACACACTCTTGGACTTTGTCGGCTCACACATACTCTCTATCGACCAGTTTGATCGCAGCGACATTGAAAAAATATTCGCTGTCGCCGACCGAATGGAACCCTACGCATTGCGGCGTAAAAAGACCCGGGTTCTGGAAGGCGCGATTCTCGGCAACATGTTCTTTGAACCTAGCACACGAACCCGCCTGAGTTTTGGGGCGGCGTTTAATTTATTGGGTGGGCAGGTTCGGGAAACGACAGGCTTTGCCAGCTCGGCACTGGTCAAGGGCGAATCGCTCTTTGATACAGCGCGGGTCATCAGCGGCTACAGTGACATTATCTGTATGCGCCATCCAGAATCAGGCTCTGTTGCTGAGTTTTCCCAAGCCAGTCGGGTTCCAGTAATCAATGGGGGCGATGGCTCAAACGAACACCCCACTCAGGCCTTGCTAGACCTCTATACCATCAAGCGTGAACTTGTTGACCGTGGCGCCGGCATTGATGGTTTGAAAATTGCCATGATTGGCGATCTAAAGTATGGCCGAACTGTGCACTCTCTAAGCCAGCTTTTGGGCCTATATAAAGATGTGGAAATTTATTTGGTTTCACCTAAAGAGCTGCGCATGCCGGACTATATTGAAGAGCGATTGCGCAAAGCAGGCCACCGACTGGTGGTTACCGAGAGCCTGGAAGAGGGTATAAACAATGCCCAGATCGTCTATTCAACGAGAATTCAGGAAGAGCGGTTCAAATCGACCGAAGAAGCCGATCTTTATCGCGGCCGTTTCCGCATCAACCAAGCGATTTATACGGCTAATTGCCAACCCAACACTGTCATCATGCATCCACTGCCGCGCGATAGCCGGGCCGAGGCCAATGAGCTGGATGGTGATCTGGATGCTAACCCCAATCTGGCTATTTTCCGTCAGGCGGATAACGGTGTATTGGTTAGAATGGCCCTGTTTGCATTGATTTTAAAAGTAGATCATTTGTTAGAAAAATACGAGCGTGAAGTCAGCTGGTTCACGCGCAAATAAGCGATACCTTCTGGACGAATAGTGGAATTTAACTACGACGACATCAGGCCTTACAACGACTCTGAAGTAAGTACGGTTCTAGCGCGGTTGATAACTGATGACGAGTTTCTTCTTGCGGTAAAGGAATTACGGTTCAGGTGGTTACCAGGCTGGCTGTTCCCATTCGCAAAAAAAATCATTTCATCCCGCTTATCGCGTCGGATTTCGCAAATTCATAATGTTCATGATTTCCAGCTTTCGGTAGAGCGATACCTTAGCCATTGTCTTCTCGATACGAGCCGCGAACTGGAAGTGAATGTCGAACAAGCCCTGCATCCTAAAAAAAGCTATTTGTTCATGTCCAATCATCGTGACATTGCCATGGATCCTGCAATTTGCAATCTGGCTTGTCACAGAATGGGTTTGGGGACATTCCGTATAGCCATAGGGGATAACCTGCTGACAAAGCCATTTTCATCAGATCTGATGCGACTGAACAAAAGTTTTATTGTTAAACGCAGTGTGGAAGGTCGACGAGAAAAGTTCATCGAGCTGCGGCGATTATCAGCCTATATCCGCGAGTCTATTTCAACGGATTTGGAATCAGTCTGGATCGCCCAAAGAGAGGGGCGGGCCAAGGATGGATGCGACAAAACCGATACCGCTTTAATCAAGATGTTAATGCTTTCGAAAGAGCAGGATCAGTTGTTTGGTGATGCACTTGGTAGCTTGCATATTATCCCTGTCAGTATTTCCTACGAATGGGACCCTTGTGATACGGCAAAAGCACGGGAATTGGCGGCCAAATCGCGTGATGGTAATTACCAAAAAGGCCCGCATGAGGATATCTTGAGTATTGCCAATGGAATACAGGGCTGGAAGGGACGCATTGATTTGCATTTCGGTACAGAAATCAGTGCCCAATTGGCTGATGCCGATGCAGTCGCCGCTGAAATTGACCGGCAAGTGGTAAAGAACTATCGGATTCAGCCCAGTAATGCCGTTGCTTATGAACGACTGGAGGGTAAATTGCCAGAAGTTAGCGAAAACTGGTTGGAAGAAGAGTTGGATGATGCGCGGAAAGAGCTGACAAAACGAATTAATTCCCTGTCTGACGATGCTGATGCCCAGAAAATGTTATTGCAGGCATATGCCAACCCGGTACTTGCCCGCCTTTCAGTAACTGAGGTCAAGGCAAAAGTGCCTGAGCCTAACGAACTCCCTCAATAATTAGTTCATCTCCAGTTTGCCGCCATTCCAGGCTGGACAAGGCGGACATTCCAAGCAGCGCGAAGCCATCCATGTTCGGATTTATTGCAGCAGGTACCTGTCTCAACTCTATGTCACCAATGTTCAATTGATCGACCACTGTGGATTGCACCTGTACATTGCCATTCGCTGTACTCACATAATAGCTATCTCCAGGAGTGAGGCCGGCAAGGCGTGCCTGTTCAGGAGTGAATACCAATTGACTGGCTCCGGTATCAACAAGAAAAGTCACCGTTGCACCATTGACACTGGAATTCAGTAAATAGTGACCATTGGCATTTCGTTTCAAAATGACTTGGCTTTGCTCACCGACAATGCGTGTCTCAACATTTCGGTTGGGATTAATGCGGTTTTGTTCCCAATTGCCAAACAGATAAGCCATAACCGAGAGAATGATCAGCCAGCCTGCATAAAGCATCAGGCGCCCAGAGCCACCATGAGGATTAGGTTCGTTTTTATTCTGTGCTTGATCAGGCATTTTCCGGCTGACGAGGAAAAACAATCAGGTGGGGGGCATCAATGCGCAGGCCATGCAAGGAGCCAATTTCATAGTCTTCGTGGCTGGGTAGCATGGTTTCAATGTAAAGGCCTGATGCCAATCTCAGTCGATAAAGGGTATTCGTGCCAATAAAGAGTTTGCGCTCAATTTTCCCTTGAATTGAGCTGGCGGGGTCTATTCGCACATCATCAGGACGAACCAGCAATTCGACGGCACTCATCTCATCCATGGGCGTCTGGCTGACTCCTTTGAGTTTTCCCAGCTCCGTTTGAACTTCCTCAGATCCGGTCACTTGGCCGGGAATGAAACTACCTCGCCCAATAAAATTGGCGACAAACCGGTGTCCTGGGCGATGATAAAGGTTGTAGGCGGTGTCCCATTGATGGAGTTTGCCCGCGCGCATTACGCCAATACGATCGGCAACGGCGAATGCTTCTTCTTGATCATGAGT
>JAURLY010000234.1 GCA_030830945.1 Gammaproteobacteria bacterium
CAGCCTTCGAGGTAGCTAACCTGACTACCTTCGTCTGCAATAATTAAAGTGCGCTCGAACTGCCCCGTATTCTGCTCATTAATACGGAAATAGGTCGACAACTCCATCGGACAGCGAACCCCTTTGGGGATATAGACGAAGGAACCATCGCTAAACACAGCACTGTTCAGCGCTGCATAATAATTATCTTTTTGTGGAACAACGCTACCCAAATACTTCTTTACCAACTCGGGGTGTTCGTGAACCGCTTCAGAAATAGAGCAAAATATAATGCCTGCCTCAGACAGCTTTTTACGAAAAGTCGTCGCCACAGAAACAGAGTCAAATACGACATCAACCGCAACACCTGCCAGAGCCTCTTGCTCATGCAGCGGAATGCCCAACTTGTTATAGGTCTCAATCAGCTCAGGATCAACTTCATCCAGGCTTTTAGGGCGATCTTCCATGCTCTTGGGTGAGGAATAGTAGGATATCGCTTGGAAATCGATCTTTGGATATTGGACGTGAGCCCACTCCGGCTCATCCATCTCCAGCCATGCACGATATGCTCTAAGCCGCCAATCGAGCATCCATTGGGGTTCTTTTTTTACCCTTGAGATATGCGTGACAACATCTTCGTTTAGCCCAGGAGGCAACGTAATGGATTCGATATCCGTGACGAATCCTGCGGCGTAATCTTTCTCTACTAATTCGGCTATCTGTTCGTTGGACACTGTTGTTCCTGGAAATATAGATTGTTCAAAAAGGCCAGTAAATTCATGCAATTCAACCCAGGCACATGGACGAAATTGTCCATTACCTGACTAATTTTGTCAAGTATTGCAAGGAGCTCAAAAGCCTTTTGGGATGGCTGTAAATGGTTGCTATGATTCGAAATGCGCTACCGCATTATGCTAAATACCTATGCATTTTGTAATTTAGTCTGATGCCCGCATGTACTGGGCAAATCGAGCCCTTCCTTGAACCTGTTCCAGAGAGGTGACATTTCACGCAGCCGGCTCACCGCTGTTTTGGTCTGCTCAACGACATAATCAATCTCCTCTGCGGTCGTATAACGACCTATGCTAAAGCGAATGGAGCTGTGCGCAAGGTCGTCATCCAGCCCTAATGCACGCAATACATAAGATGGCTCCAGACTGGCGGAAGCACAGGCAGACCCAGAAGACACTGCCATATCTTTCAGCGCCATCAGGAGAGACTCCCCCTCAACGAAGGCAAAGCTTATGTTGACGATGCCCGGATAATTTTGGTCTGGATGCCCATTCAGCCGGATTGCTTCAACCTCATTTAGCCCCTCCAGCAATTGCTTTCTCAGGTCGGCCACTCTCTCATTATCAGTTTGCATTATCTCACCGGCCAAGCGGAAGGACTCCCCCATACCCACAATCTGGTGTGTGGGCAAAGTTCCGGAGCGCATACCGCGCTCATGGCCGCCGCCATGCATCTGGGCTTCCAGTTGCACACGCGGTTTACGCCTGACATAGAGCGCGCCCACACCTTTGGGACCGCAAATCTTATGAGCCGAGAGCGACATCAGGTCGACTTTCATGGCCTCTACATCAATAGCTACCTTGCCAGCGCTTTGGGCCGCATCAACATGAAACACAACTTTTCGCTCACGACAAATAGCGCCAATTGCGCCAATATCATTGAGGGTGCCAATCTCATTATTTACATGCATTAGGGAAACCAGGGTCGTATCTTCACGAATAGCCTCGGCAACTTTCTCCGGACTAACAATGCCGAATTCATTTGGGTCAAGATAAGTTACTTCATAGTCCTCGTGTTCGAGCCAGCAACAACTATCCAGTACCGCCTTGTGCTCGATTCTGGAGGTGATAATGTGTTTTCCCTTGCGCTGGTTAAAATGCGCAACACCCTTGATTGCGAGGTTATCTGCCTCGGTTGCGCCCGATGTCCAGACGATCTCTCGCGGATCCGCACCGATCAGAGCTGCCACCTGGCAACGAGCATTTTCTAAGGCTTCTTCAGCCTCCCAGCCAAACACATGGGATCTGGATGCCGGGTTACCGAAGTTACCTTCACTGGTCAGGCACTCAACCATCTTTTCCGCGACCCTGGGGTCAACCGGTGTGGTTGCCGCATAATCCAAATATATAGGCGTTTTCATAGTTTTCTTGAGCCTCTATGCCACTTAAAGCTATGGCGGTACTCAATGGTATACCTGATCTGCAACTAATGTTTTAGGTAAGCTCTAAACGGCGATCTTCAACCATATCCTGGCGCTTACTAATTTGACTTATCTCTCGCCGGGTAATGAGGCAGTCAAGGCTGATTCCACTCAAGAAATCATGAATCTGGTCACTTAGGTCTTCCCAGAGATGATGCGTGAGGCACATCTCGCCTTTCTGGCAATCGCCTTGCCCTCCACAGCTGGTCGCATCAACGGATTCGTTTACTGCATCCACTATTTCAGACACATAAATTTCTGATGCATCCCGCGCCAGGCAATAACCGCCACCAGGGCCACGTATACTCTCAACCAGACATTGCTGACGCAGCTTGGAAAACAGCTGCTCCAGATAGGAAAGCGATATACTTTGACGCTTACTTATATCAGACAGACTTATCGGTCCCTGACCAGAATGTATGGCAACGTCCAGCATTGCTGTGACGGCGTAACGACCTTTGGTTGTCAGTTTCATAAGCTAATGGAATATCACAAATTGCATTGCTACGCATTATAGCCTAATCCCTAGTAATTTAATCAAGTATATAGCAGCGCACAAAATGGTAATTTAATCGCTTGATAAGCTTTCGCCCAACCTATAATGTATGCGGCCTTAATGTTAAATGGTTTTTTAAGGATGACCTTTAAGTCTTTGTATAAAGGCATTATTTTCCAACTTCTGTTTTGCTCGGTTCTTTTTGGCTATTCCAGCTTTTCAATCTCTCAGGCACCGAACGCGGAGGAGTCAGGAAATCTGTCCCAATCTACCGGCCCAGGACAATTTGAAGCGTCTGTGGATACAGGGTATCGAGTATTTGGCAGCAATCTTTTCACTGGCACTTTCGCCCAGCAATCTTTCTCGGGCTTTAACCCCAACTATCAAATTAATGTGGGAGACATGCTTTATTTGCAGGTCTGGGGAGCAGTGGAGTTTGAGGGTGAGCAACAAGTCGACCCTCAGGGGAATATCTTTATACCTCAGGTTGGCCCAGTTCGCGTACAGGGAACGCCTAACAGCGAACTCAATGACGTCATAGAAAAATCCGTATCCCGTGTCTACACCGACAATGTTTATATTTATGCGTCACTGGTAGAAGCACAGCCTGTAAAAGTGTTTGTTACTGGCAACGTCTTACGGCCCGGACTGTATCCCGGACTATCCTCTGACTCCATTCTCAGCTATATCGACAGAGCCGGGGGCATCGACCCGCGTCGAGGCAGCTATCTCGACATTCAACTGAAACGTAATGGCCAAACAGTTGAAGTCTTTAACCTCTACGACTTTTTGCTACACGGCAACATTAGGAATGTACAACTGCACGAGGGAGACATCCTGCTGGTGGGCTCGCGCCAAAATGTGGTGAACTTTAGTGGACTGGTAGAAAACCCCTATCAAATTGAATTTTCTTCAAAATCTATTTCTCTTGCCGATGCGCTTAAAATTGTCGATCCTTTGCCTTTGGCAACGCATATCAGTATTGAGCGCAATACTGGCTTGAGATCAGAAGTTGAATACTTGGAAATCGCATCAGCTTTGGAATCCAATATAGAGCTTCTATCTGGAGATAGTGCCTCACTTGTCGCTGACAAAAGCCAGTCGACCATTGGCATCATTGTGGAAGGCGAACATTTGGGGCAAGCCCAATATGTTTTACCCTACGGATCGAGACTAGGTGATTTAATACCCCTGCTTAGACCAAGTGAGCTGTCTAACCTGACTTCAATCCAGCTCTTTCGTCGATCACTTGCGCAGCAGCAAAAACGCGCTCTAGAGGAATCCTTAAGAGGGCTTGAAACTCAAGTGCTTTCCGCTCGAAATGATACTGTTCAGGAAGCCCAACTAAGAGCTAGCGAAGCCGAGCTTGTTTCCCAATTCGTTCAAAGAGCCCGTCAGGTGCAACCCAGAGGTCAGGTGATTTTAGGGGAAAGCGGGACTGCCAGAGACGTAGTTTTGGAAAACGGGGATCGCATAGTCATTCCCGCAAGTAGCAATCTGGTTTCTGTCAACGGCGAAGTACTTTTCCCAAATGCCACCGTGTTTAATCAGAATAGCAATGCCATGGATTACATTGCCCAGGCAGGAGGGTTTACCCAGAGAGCTGACGATTCAAGGGTAATCATACGTCGACCCAACGGCTCTATTTCTCAGCTTGAGGGTCGCGGGCTAAAACGCGCAGGATCTGAATATGTAAATTCGGGCGACGAAATCCTTGTCATGCCAGCGGTTGATACCAAACGCTTACAGTATAATAAAGACATTATTGAGATCATCTATCAGCTGGCACTTTCTGCCGGTGTAGTTCTCTCAATATAAAAGTTATGCCCCTGACTAAACGATCTTCTTGGCAAGTTCAGTGGGCAGTCTGGAAAGCCCTGTTTCACCGTTCTTTGGACACAAAGATAGGCGATCACTTTCTTGGTCCACTCTGGGTAATCACAGAACCCTTGGTGCATATAGCCACCCTGACAATTATTTTCAAGTTTATTCGCGAGCGTGGTGATTATCAGGGAATACCCTTTGTTGCGTTTTTCGCTGCAGGCATTCTGCCCTTCTTTATTTTCCAACACACAGTCAATAAAGCTCTCAGGGCAATGCGCCAGAATCAACAGCTTTTTAGCTATCGTCAGGTCAAACCGCTGGATGTTATTGTCGTGATGACTTATGTGGAGCTTTTTGTCTACGTTCTGATAGCCCTTATCCTCATGTGGGTGGGCGCCTGGTTTTTTAATATTGATGGTATACCTCACCTTCCACTCGAAGTGGTTTTGATTTTTATTTTGCTTTGCCTTTTCAGCATTGGGTCAGGATTGTTTTGTGCTGTGCTGGGAGCCAGGTGGGAAGATGCCTCGACCCTTATTATCCAAATGCCTCTTCGCTTGCTATATTTCATGTCAGGCATTCTTATCCCGATGCAATCTTTACCACAGCACCTACATAAATACATGCTCTGGAACCCCCTGCTACACGCTATAGAGCAAATTAGGGCGCATACCTTTGATGGTTATATTGCGGCAGGAACGTCAATCAGCTATCTAGCGCTCTGCACTGTCGCCAACCTTTTTATCGGGTTAACCTACTTTTCCATGAACCGCTCCAGACTGCTGTTACTAAGATGATTGAAATACAGAATCTCTATAAATATTACCCCACAGCATTGGGTAGAAAGTATGTATTTAAGGATTTAAATCTGAAAATTCCGGATATGTGTAATGTCGGGGTATTGGGGTTAAACGGCTCAGGAAAATCGACCTTGATCAATCTACTCAGTGGTAGTGATCAGCCAAATAGGGGAAGCATAAAGATAGACGGGTCTGTTTCCTGGCCCCTTGGGCTTTCGGGGGGGGTTCAACCCAGATTGACAGGACGTCAAAATGCGGAATTTGTCTGCCGAATTTATTGCGAAACAAGCAAGGAAATAAACAAAAAACTAGAATTTATAAAAGATTTTTCTGATATTGAAGATTTTTTTGAGTTGCCAGTAAGGACCTATTCAAGCGGTATGAAATCGAAGCTGACCTTTGCCATGAGCATGGCGTTTGATTTCGATATTTTCCTGATTGACGAGCTAACGGCCGTTGGCGATGCCCAGTTCCGACAGAAAAGCAAACAGGCATTGAAAGAAAAGAGAAACAAGGCCAGCTATATTATGGTGTCACACAACGTCAATGACCTGATCAAGGAATGCGACCAGATGATTGTCCTTCACAAGGCTAAAGTAACCATGTTCGAGGATGTTGATAAAGGCCTTGAGTACTACAAGAAAAAGATCAAGATTGAAGACACAGAATGATGGAAGATATAACGCAACGCACTACGCGACTATTTCATTTAGCGGCAGAATGGCTCAAAACCGATTCTGGAAAAATTTTTATAGGCGTGGCGGCGATTCCTTCTCTCCTGACCGCCATCTATCTATACCTACTGGCGCCCGATCGCTATGTGAGCACATCCTACCTAAGTGTTTACGATTCCAATGTTCCTTCAGCATCCAATGATGTTTTTACCTCCCTAGGAATAACCTCTGGTCAGAGCAACACCGATCTGCAAATTTTGGAAGCATATTTGCATTCTTCAGAGTTACTCAACACTGCAGACAAGGAGTTGAAAGTAAAAGAGCACTACAGCGACACATCTGACTTTGTTTTTGGTATGAGCCCAGATGCTCCTTTAGAAGATTTTCATAGCTTCTATCAAAGTCGCGTACATGTGCAGGTCAATCAGCAAACAAGGCTGCTTACCATTACTACAGAGGGATACACACCAGAATTTGCCCTGGAGCTTAATCTCTTTCTAATCAAAGAAGGCGAAAGAGTCATTAATCGGCTCAATCAGGATGTTGCTCGCACAGAAATGGCATTTGCGGAGGAGGAAATTGCACGAGGCTTAAATTTATTGAAAGAAGCTCAAATGGAGCTGGCCAGATATCAAAGCCGTGAAGACGTGACTATTCCTCAAAGCGAGGGTGAATCCATTCTTTCCGTCATAAATGGCATGGAGGCTTCTTTAGCTGAGGCGAGGATTCAACTTAATGAGACCCTGACTTTTCTTAGCCCTGACTCACCTCAAGCCAGATCGCTCAACGCCAAGATATCTGCACTGGAAACACAAATTGAGCAGCAAAAATCACGGATCATTGGTGCCAGTGGTTCAGATGAGGCATTGACCAGATTGCAAATCGAATACAACGAACTTCTCTCCAGGGTGGAGCTAGCTAGGGTTGTTTATGAAGCAGCAGTTAGTTCTTATGAAATATCAAGAAGTCAGTCCACAAAGAAGCTGAAACACCTGCTTATACCCTCTCCCCCCGCGCTTCCTGAAAAGCCTGAATTACCAGAGCGCTCATACTGGTGGGCAACCATGACCATGATTTGTCTTGCCTTGTTTGGCATAGTCAAAATGGTTCAGCGATCTATTCGCGAGCATCAGGACTAAGCCCTTAGCCTTGTATGAAAAGACCAGCATGCCGATCAAAATCGTTTCCGCAGTAGAGTTTGCCCAGCTATTAGGCAGTCAAGACATAAAACACAATGGTCTGGTAGAGATTCGAATCAAGCTTACAAAGCCACAAGTCTATCTTGAATGTGAAATAGCGGCCAAAAGCTCTCGTGGCGCAATTCGAAAATACAAGATTACACTGAGGCCTGGAGCTGTAAGAAGCAGAATTATTCGTCTTTGGAGGGATACTGAAAGTATTTCAATCAGGACATTGCGAATTGAAGATCCTTTTGAGCTTGAATTTGTTTCACTGGTTAAATTCCCCCTTGTTATCAATGCCTGGATAATCTGGAAAAGGTTGCAGCACTACAAAAGAGCCTTACCCAAAAATCGAAACCTTATCTGGCGGGCATACAACCAGACATTCAATACCCAGCAGGGAATAACCAACTACCAGAACTGGATTCAAGATAACGAGCCAAAATCATCTCAGGCCCTTATAAAAGAAAACCTTGGCAAAAAATTCAATCTGGTTATTTATCCTGGAGAAAGTCCATCCTCCTATTTAAGCTTGGTGTCATTAAATACTAGCGGGAAGATATTTGACCTGACATCGGACTCACAATATGAACTGGAAGAACTTAAAAAAACGATTCAGGGTGATGCCAGCGGTTTAAGTGAATACTTCCTGTTTATAACGACGGATGATCAACTTGCCCCAACCGCGCCTGAAATAATTACCTCAACTCTTCAAACTTCGGACGCCGAAATCCTCTATACCGATGAGGATCGACTGATAGGCAAGAAACGTGATCGACCCGAGTTTAAACCTGCCTGGAATCCAGAATATTTTTTTGAATCTAACTACACAGGAAGATCTGTGGTATTTGCTTCCAAACATCTAAAAAAACTGGATCTGGCATATTTTTTTCCATCTCTTGCCTCAATCGGGAAAATTCTTGGTGAAGCAATTATTGATGAGCCATCTACGCCCGTAAAACATATTCACGCTATGTGTTTCCATAGAGGCTATGAGCCACTGACCTATCGTTTCCGGCCGCCAGAAAAAAAGATAACTGATGAATGGCCATCCGCCGATGATGAGCCCAGTGTAGACATCCTAATACCTACACGTGACAAACTTGAAATTTTAGAACCCTGCATTCGATCAATTCTCGACAAATCCACCTACAGTAATTTTGTCGTTAGTATTCTGGACAACGAAAGTCAGGAGCAAGAAACGCTCGAGTTTTTTAATAAAATTGAGGCGCACCCCCAAGTCAGGGTACTCAAGTTCCCCTATCCTTTTAACTACTCAGCAATAAATAATTTTGGTGCTCGCCAATCAACTTCGGAAATATTGATCCTGCTCAATAATGATATTGAGGTAATCAGTCCACACTGGATTGAGGCGCTTGTTTCGCAAGCTGTGCAACCCAATATAGGCTGCGTTGGAGCTAAACTATACTATCCAAATGGCTGGATACAGCATGCCGGAGTTATCCTTGGTATCGGGGACATTGCGGGGCATAGCCATCGTTTTTATCCTGGCAATAGCAGAGGCTACATGAATCGCCTGGTCAGCACCCAAAGAGTATCCGCAGTAACAGCAGCTTGCCTTGCAATTCAAAGATCTATTTATGATCAGGTTAATGGGCTGGATGAGGAAAACCTGACCGTGGCGTATAACGATGTAGATTTTTGCTTACGTGTATTAGAGGCTGGGTATCACAATATATGGACCCCAAAAGCTGAGCTTTTGCATCACGAATCCATAAGTAGAGGACACGATGACACACTTCAAAAGAGACGACGTTATCAAGCAGAAGTAAAATATATGAAGCAACGTTGGAAAAGCCACTTAAAACTGGATCCTTACTATCATCCGGCTCTTTCACACAATAGAGAGGATTTTTCACTAAAATCATGAGCAACCAATACCAACTCGATCAGTCGCAAATAGACAAGTTCTACAAAGATGGCTTTTTGCTTCTCGATTTCACTATCGATTTGTCACTGATTGACCGGGCGCTGCTAGATATGCAAACCCTACACAAGAAAAAACCTAAGAAAAATTCTTACCAAAATGGACAGCGAATCCAGGATGGTTGGAAGTACAGTGAAGCCGTACATGAACTTGCGACCGAAAAAAAGGTACTCCTTTGTCTGGATACTCTTTATGGCCGTAGAGCATTGCCATTCCAGACGTTAAACTTCCCAGTTGGCACCGAACAAAAACTCCACTCAGACACAGTTCACTTTAACTCCATGCCTTCAGGATATATGGCTGGCGCCTGGATTGCCCTAGAAGATGTGGACAGAGAAAATGGCGCTCTGATCTATTATCCGGGGAGCCATAAACTTCAAGAACTCAACATGCAGGATCTGGGCTACGAAGCCGGTAGAGAAAACTATCCTGACTACGAAAACTTTATGGAAAACTGGGCCAAGAACTCAGGCGTAGAGCCATACTATGGCGTGATGAAAAAAGGACAAGTCTTGCTCTGGCATGCCAATCTTCTGCACGGCGGATCCGAGCACATCGACAAAACCCGAACCCGTCATTCCCAGGTTACCCATTACTTTTTTGAGGGCTGCAAATATTACACTCCAATGTACTCTACTCCAGATAAAATTGACTGGCGCGATCCCAACTGGATACCCCGCGAGCCCGAAAAACTGACATCAAAAATAAAAAGGTTTATTTTTTCTCACATCTAAATGGATTTACCTAGATTGATAACCCATTTTAGTTTTTCGTTTTGATGATTTACGGAACTCAAGCATGTTTTTTTTTACATCCCCTATAGAAAAACTACGGGGACATCGCCATGGTCAAGTCTATCTATGGGTGATCGGCCCACCCAGATCTGGAAGTACTTACTTGACGCTCTCACTCGGAAAGAACACTAGCCACTGTTTTAGCGAGCCTATCAAAATCCCTTTGTTTGACCGGGACAATGTAGAGAACTGGAAATTTCCTAAATGTCGATCAATCGTATTTAAGTGGTGCGAAAATCACGGCGTGGCTGACAAAATTATTGATCGATTCCCTAACTCCTATTTCCTGCACACCATTCGTGATCCGGCAAACAATATACTCTCTTTGTCTCATCCCAAATCCGATTCCTGGCCCAGGAGGGAGTTCGAAGAACTTGGCGAAGAAAAGGAAACCAGAGTGCAAAATGCGGTAGGTTTATGGGAACACTACACAGCTGGGTGTCTGGATGTGCGGGAAAAATATCCAGACCGATATATCCCCGTTCCCTATACTTCCATGCCATCCTATTTCCCGGTCATAGAGGAAAAAATACAGCTCAGGTTGAAACGTAAATTAAAATTTAAGGACCGGGACCTGGATTCTGCCTACCTTCAGGATATTCAATATGTCATTTCTCACAATGTACTCGCGGTAGAGTTGTCCAAGAAATTGGAACAAATATGCCAGGATGCCAAAGCAGAATTGCTGCAACAGAAATAACCACTTGACTTAACAGTGCTATAAAATCCGCTCTCTTTTTTTTGAGAATCTGCTTTTAATCCAATATCCAGAAGAGCATCGTGATTTCCATTATCGAAAAAATCCGGGATTGGTATTTTAATCCCTACTCAAAAACCAAATGGGGCCTACTGCCGCTTCTACTTGACGAAAAAAAGATCATGCTTTCACTTTCGCCAAAGTCAGGTTCCTTGTTTGGTGTTAGCTGGTTTTTTTATCAGGCCAACCTGTGGCAAGACGTCAAAGAACACCCAAAATGGGCACACCACTATCGTCAGGAAGTCTATTACAAATCCCCCGGGTACCCGGCTAGTTACCGTCACTTTTTTGCCTCGCCCGAAACATACACAAAAATTAAATTGGTCCGGAATCCTTATTCCAGAGCAGTAAGCTCATATATCCACGCCCTGAGAACGCCAGAAATTTTATACAGGGATACCAGAAACAAATTTACGGCAACCGAATTCAGCTTTGAAACTTTTTTAGCTGAAGTAGAAAAACTTGGCACCCGTTCATGTGACGTTCACTACCGAACGCAAACGCATGAATTCGAGAGAAATAGCAACTGGGATTACCAACATATCGTGCAACTTGAATCTGCTTTCAAAGATATCCCCAAGCTCGAAAAAATATACGATTTAAAAACTTCACCTCTCGAAAATTTCAGGGAATCTGAACATAATTCGCGCCGGAAAAAATCTGGCAAGAACTATGTAGGGAGCACTGTATTTTCTTCCGGATACATTAAGCACAGCCCCTACCCCTATTTCTACAATACTGAATTGGCTCAAAAAGTTCAGGAACTCTATGCTGAGGACTTCAGAAACTTCGGTTATTCTACGGCCATAGAACTACCCTATGCGACAAACTGATCGATCTTATAAAACAGAAATTAATGGCCTCCAAAAACATCTACCTTCTAAGTGACGGCTGCTATCCAACGGAAGATCTCTACTTTCGAGGCGTGATTTCCTCTCGTCTTAAAAAAAACAAAATTGGAAGTTCGAAATACATCAACTGCAAGCAAACTCACCCGGATTATTTAAAAAGCCGCCTGTCCAAAAATGACATTATTATCATTTTTCGTACACTACCTCCGATCTGGGCACTGTCTATGCCAGAAATATACGAGCAAGCCGGCAAGACAATCTATGTTCTCGATGACGACCTCCGGGTAGCTGCGAACACACCAAGCCTTCCAGAAAACTACCGCGAGCGCATAGGACACTTTGCCGAGCATTATCATCGACTGCTGCTAGACTATAGCGATGCACTGGTAGTTAGCTCGAAATATTTGGCCGGACAATACGCTGACTACTCACCACGCCTACTACACCCAAGCCTGCTAATTAACCAAGAAAAATCAAGCGACCCCAATGCCAAAAAACTATGGGTCTGCTATCACGCAACCAGTTCTCACCAAGCAGATCTTGAATTTGTTACACCGGCGCTGAAGAAAACTTTAGCTAATCCGAACGTTGCATTTGAATCATTGATCGGCAACTCCACTCCCGATGACCTTAGTGCTTACCCCAACGTCATTTCTCGCAGCCCTAAATCCTGGCGAGGGTTTCAAAGATTCCAGCGTGCCTGTATCAGGCATATCGGGATAGCTCCCTTACTCGACACACCTTACAATCTCGGAAAATCACACATAAAATTTCTGGACATTGCAGCTGTTGGCGCCGTGGGCATATTCAGCAACCGGCCGCCCTATTCTGATGTCGTGGTAAATGGAGAAAATGGCCTACTGGCTAATGATGACCCGGATGAGTGGCATCATCATCTAAATCATCTAATCTCTAACCCCAAAAAGGCGGCTGAAATGGCATTTAATGCTCGTAAAACAGCATTTAAAATCGGGCATCCACGCCAGTCTTATCGTTTTTGGCGACAATTACTGAGCGAAAACTGAGAAATACCTCCTATACTTATAAAAAAATGCACGTTTCTGCTTGTACCACGCCCAAAATAAAGTATCAAAGCTCAAAATCCGCCTGAATTCCTAGTATGATTCATGATCGAGAAAGTTTACGATTTAGTGACAGAAAAGAGACTGCAGAGCGCGTATGCCTAACAAAAAACAAAGGATAGCTATTGTCGGCATGGCCTTCCGTTTTCCGGGAGACATCGATAATCAGGAGAAATTTTGGAGCGCACTCACTAAAAAACAAGACCTGGTGACAGAAATAGGCGCGGATCGCTGGGACAGCAGTATTCTCAAACACTCCAGAAAATCCGAGGCTGGCAAAAGCTATGTATTTTCTGCAGGACAGCTAAAGCGCATACAGGAATTTGATGCCCAGTTTTTTGGTATTTCACCAAGAGAGGCTGGACAAATGGATCCGCAGCAACGGCTTCTGCTCGAACTCAGCTGGGAGGCCATGGAAAATGCTGCGGTTAACCCAGAAACACTGGAAGGTTCTGACACCGCAGTCTATGTTGGCATTGCCAGTACTGATTATGCGCAAAGACGCATGGATGACTTTTCATCCGCAGATGCTTATTCCATGACGGGATCAACAGCGAGCATTGCATCCAACCGAATTTCTTATATTTTTGACCTTCACGGGCCAAGTATGTCTATCGATACGGCCTGTTCCAGTTCTCTGGTCGCATTACACCAAGCCTGTAATTCCATTTGGAAAGGTGAAGCCAGCAAGGCCCTGGTAGGCGGGGTGAACCTGCTACTACACCCGTTTGGGTTCGTTGGTTTTTCCAAAGCATCCATGTTGTCTGCCAGCGGTCGCTGTCGTGCTTTTGATGCTGGCGGAGATGGCTATGTTCGCTCAGAGGGATGTGCCGTTCTATACCTCAAGCCTCTTGAACAGGCGGAAAAAGATGGCGATCGAATTCATGCAGTCATTGTTAATACAGGTGTGAACTCAGACGGTCGAACCAATGGCATCACGATGCCCAGTTTTGATGGTCAATCTGCGCTATTGAAAAAGGTTTACGAAGAGGCTGGGATTAACGTCAATGAGATTGATTACATTGAGGCCCACGGAACCGGAACTGCTGTGGGTGACCCTATCGAGGCCACAGCAATTGGTGAAACGCTCGCTAAACTTCGTTCTCACAAACACTTTCTTCCTATTGGCTCCGTCAAGACCAATGTTGGCCATATGGAAACTGCCTCTGGTATGGCCGGCATCGTAAAAGCAATTCTCTGCCTAAAACACCGAGCTATTCCTCCCAATCTGCATTTTGACGTCCCAAATCCCAATATTGATTTTGATGGTCTAAATATCAGTGTTGTTGACCAGATGTCCGAATTCCCGGAATCAGATAAGAACCTTATCGCCGGGGTCAACTCATTTGGTTTTGGGGGAGCTAATTCACATGCAATTCTGGAAGAATACAGGGATACACAGGCGCGAAGCTCTGACATTCCTGATGATATAGAAGCGCCGCCGCTCTTTCTTTCAGCCGCCAGCCCTGCCGCTCTCAAACAAATGGCCGAGCAGTACGCAGATTTTTTACGTACTAATTCCGCTTGGTACTACGATATTGCCTATCAGTTGGCGCACAAACGGGCGCACCTGAATAACGGCCTGGCCGTCAAAGCGAAGTCCGTTAGCGGCCTAATCAGGTCTCTGCGAAGTTATATCGAGGGTGAGGAAAATTCTGCGGTTGTCACACAGACACTTGTCGAGAAAAAAGCAGTCGTCGCGTTTATTTATTCCGGGAATGGATCTCAGTGGCTGGGAATGGGGCGCGACCTATTCGCCGCTGATGAGCTATTTGCCGAAAAGCTTGGCGAGGTGGATGAACTTCTTAAAGAGCATGTGGATTACTCAATTATTGAGGAACTCCATGCAGAGCCGGAAAACTCACGTTTCCACCTGACAGAAATCGCCCAGCCCGCTCTCTTTGCAATTCAGGTAGGTATTACCGAATGGCTGGCAGATCAGGGCATTAAGCCCAAGGCAGTCGCCGGCCATAGTGTTGGCGAAGTGACCGCTGCCTGGGCGGCTGGTGCATTGACTTTAAAACAGGCTACCCACCTTATTGTTGAGCGAAGTGCAGCACAGGGCCTGACACGTGGCACAGGCCGCATGTCTGCCATGGGGCTAGGGCAGGAAAAAGCGGTCAGCCTTATTGACGAATTAGGACTTAAGGGCCAGGTTGAGATTGCCGGCGTAAACAGCACGAAATCAGTCACACTGGCCGGTTCCCTCCCCGCATTACAAAAACTCGAATCTGCTGCCGGGCAAAGGGATGTTTTTTATCGAATACTGGATCTTGATTACGCCTTCCACAGCAAGTACATGGATCCAGTAAAAGATCGTTTGCTAACCTCATTGGAAAGCCTAAGGCCGGGCCAAACCTCAGTGCCTATGTATTCCACCGTAATCGGCAAAAAAATCGATGGCAAAAAATTTACTGCCCAGTACTGGTGGGAAAATGTGCGACGTCCTGTGGCCTTTGGCAAAGCCGTTGATGCAATGATTGAAGACGGCATCCATGTATTTATGGATGTCGGACCCCATCCAATTATGCGCGGCTATCTTAACGAATGCTTGCGAAATGCAAATATTCGCGGTTTGGTTAGCCCAACGCTAATGAGAAAATCCGATGAAGTTCAGGATATCCAGCGTGCGCTGTTAAGTGTTCATCTTGCTGGGGCATACATGGACCTTGATCGTCATTTTCCGGTTCCCGGCACTCATATCGAATTGCCTACCTACCCTTGGCAGCATCAGGGATATTGGCATGAGGTTACGGATGAAGGGTATAACCTCACTGGCCGCCGTGTTGAACACCCATTACTTGGTTACCGCCTTAAACCTGGACTTCCTCAGTGGGAGATTCATCTTGACTGCGAGACTGTACCCTACTTGGCAGATCACGTCGTAGGCAATGGCGAGGTAATGCCGGCTGCTGCCTATGTAGAAATGGCTTTGGCCGCTGCAAAAATTTGGTATCAGGAAGATAGCTTCCATGAGCTGGAAGACCTGGAAATTCGCTCTCCCATGCTTTTTGAAGCCGATCAATTGCGCACACTGCGTTTTGAGCTTTCCGAAGCCTCTGGACATTTCGTTATAAAAAGTCGCCTAAGACTCACCGATGACGCCTGGACAGAACATGTTGTTGGCCGTGTTTTGCATCATAGCTCTGCACCCAATGATTCTTCTCAAGCCATTCAATTTTCCAAAAACCCTGAGGGCAAAACCCTATCTGGTCAAGAGCATTACCAAATCGCAGCTGAGCTAGGGTTGAAATATGGCCCTTGCTTCCAGGGTATTGAACAAGTATGGGTATCCGGTAATAGTGCTGTGGCTAGCGTTACCACCCCAGATGGCATCAATGATCGATTTGAGCAACACGTACTGCATCCTTGTTATCTGGATTCCTGCTTCCAAGTGCTTGTCGGGCTAATGAGCAACCAGTTTTCTGGAGATAAAGCCAGCGCCATGATCCCTGTGAGGATCGGTCGCTTACGAACTTACAGCACAGGAAAAATAAATTGGTTTAGTGCGCAAATAACTCGCCAAAGTCCACTATCAGTTTTGGCAGACTTTCAATTATTTGATGTTAATGGCGAACTTGTTGCCAGAGCGGAAGATTGCCGATTTCGAGCTGTTAACTTTGCACAAGACGCTCATGAAACTGGTATATACGAATATCTTTTGCAGCCAAAGTCGAATGCATACTCTGCCAACAGCTCCGAAGCCCTGGACACAAAAAACCTGGCAAAAACAGCTGAAAATATTCTTAATGGCGAGGCGCAGGTAAAACGACGACAGACGCTATACTCTGAAGTGGTTCCTTTGCTGGACACTCTCATCGCATGCTACGCCTATGAGGCGCTCAATCATTTTGCTGAGAATCAGGATCTGGAGCTTGATTCGCTTTTTTCAGATCATGGCGTAGAACCAAGGCATCAATATCTGGTATCTCGTCTATTACAGATTCTGGAAGAGCAGTCTTGGGCAACAAAACAAGATGACAACTCGTGGAAATTAGCCCCGAGTGAAGAAATTCCCGATAGTCAGTCTGTATGGCTGACACTTATAGGTGATTACCCTGGTTTGATGCCAGAAGTGTTACTCGCCGGTCGAGCAGGAACCAATCTTAGTGATTTGCTTTCTGGAAAACGCAAGGTGGAAGATTTCATCAAGCCGGGTAAATCCAGTGGCCTAAAAGACCATATGGCAGACACCGCTCTGAGCATCAAAGGCACCATGGATAGTCTGGTGGATGTTCTTGGTCAATGGACCAGCCAACGGGAACAATATTTCCGTGTTCTACATCTGGGCAACGGCCAAGGGAAGCTATGTCAACGCATCATAAAAATGCTTCCTGTTAATTCGGATTATCACTACCTCCATGCAGATGCTGAAGTCTGCGGAAAAGTTGAGGCGCTCATTGAGGATTACCCTCAAGCCCAGGTATCACAAATTGATTTTGAATCCGCTGATGACTGGAATGAATTTACTGACCAACAAGCTCCTTTTGATCTGGTAATCGTCAACGAAACACTTCATGCCCACACTCACCCTGACCGACTTCTGCAGACGCTACGATCTGCCATGAGTGCAGAGTCACTATTGTTATGCATGGAGAAAAATCCTTCTCGTCTTGGCGATATCACTTTTGGCCTTGATGATGATTATTGGCATCGAACAACGAACCCGGAAAATCCAACACCGCTTCGATTGCACGTTAACAAATGGGCCAGCTTGACTCAGTCGGCAGGTTTTACAGACACACAGGCCATTAGCGATGACCCCGACAAGATTTCCGGCTCTTACTTACTACTTGCCAGAAATGAAGCTGCACCAGAAGTTCTGGTTACAGAGAAACGTTGGCTGATCGTAACTGACTCAACAGCTAACGCCAATTCCTTGACTCACACGCTGGCTGAGCAACTCCCGGCTAATATTCATGCAACATATCTGTCTCATCAAGCGGGCTGCAACAAACTGGAAACGCCGGATGAAGGTCAAAATATACTGGATTTGGTTAACGGCAATTTCTCTGAAAACCTGGATAAGCTCGAACTAACCCAAATTGATTCTGTGCTATTTCTCTGCGGCTTAAATACCCGTCATAGCGAACTGGGTGACAGCCTTAATTTAAGAACAGTAGCCGCATTAAATATTGCAAAACTTATTAATACTGTCACCGAAAACCGTCCATCTCTTCGCTTGGTAACGCTGGGAGGCAGCACAGCATCTGTCGGCAAAAAACATCTGGCTGACGCTGCCCTTTGGGGGCTTGGACGCGTTATTCGCAATGAAATTGCAGACATCGATTGTAGCCAGATTGATCTTGCTGATGACAAGCCCGAATCCCTGCTTCCTACGCTCATCACAGAATTACAACACCCGAATAACGACCGTGAAATCGTGCTCGAAAAAACTCAGCGATACGTGCTGGAGATGCAATCCAGACCTATCAAGAAAGGGCAGGAAGAAGACTGGAACGGGCCTATCAAGTTAGACTTTAGCGATCCCGGGCTTTTGAAAAACCTTCAATGGGTTCCTCTCAAGGATCAATCTCCTGGAAATGGTGAACTTAAGATCCGACCAATGGCCTCCGGACTTAATTTCCGCGATGTTATGTATGCCATGGGCTTGCTATCGGATGAAGCTGTCGAAAGTGGATTTTCAGGACCCACACTCGGTATGGAATTTGCGGGTGAAGTAGAAGCAGTTGGTAAGGAAGTCACCGGTTTCAGCGTTGGCGATCGCGTTATGGGTTTTGGCCCTGCCTGTTTTAGTACCCAGCTAATCACAAAAGCAACAGCTGTAGCGCATATCCCACAGACATGGCTATTTGAAGAAGCGGCTACCATACCCACAACTTTCTTCACCGCATACTACGCACTTGATCATCTTGCCCGCCTTCAGGAAGGTGAACGCATACTGATTCACGGTGGCGCCGGCGGTGTAGGTATTGCAGCCATTCAACTGGCTCATTATTTGGGAGCAGAAGTCTTTGTAACTGCCGGCTCAGATGAGAAGCGTGACTTTGTTCGTCTCATGGGCGCTGACCATGTACTTGACTCACGAAGCTTAAATTTTGCCGATGACATTATGGCGCTCACAGATGGAGAAGGCGTTGATGTTGTGCTCAACTCATTAGCCGGCGAGGCAATCAATAAGAACCTTAAAATTCTGCGCCCATTTGGTCGATTCCTTGAGCTCGGAAAACGAGATTTTTACGAGAATTCGAGGATCGGGTTACGCCCATTCCGCAATAACATCTCTTATTTCGGCATAGATGCAGATCAATTAATGGTGGAAAAACCCGCACTTGCTGAACGGGTATTCAAAGAACTGATGTCGATTTTTGAAGAAGGCGCTCTGCGCCCACTTCCTTACCGAGTGTTTAATGCCACACGAGCCGAGGAAGCTTTCCGCTATATGCAACAGGCACGCCAGATTGGCAAAATCCTGATCAACTATGAAGACCTGCCTAAGGTTAAATGCCCAGTAAAAGAACAGCGTGACAGTCTCCAACTTGATCCCGAAGCGACCTATCTGGTTACTGGAGGTTTGGGTGGATTTGGTTTGGAAACGGCAAAGTTTCTGGCAAGCAAGGGTGCCAAACATTTAACCCTCATAAGTCGTTCCGGAACTTCACCGGAAAGTTCTATCGCGTCCTTCAATGAATTATCCCAGATGGATATTGAATTGAGCTGTCACTCCATTGATGTCACTAATCATGAACAGTTATCCGAGCTATTTGAAGATTTTGGCTCTTCTTTGCCCCCTCTGAAAGGAATTGTTCATGCCGCTACCGTATTCGATGATGGACTATTGCAAAACCTGGATGCAACTCGCATGCGCAATGTCCTTGACCCTAAAGTCATAGGTGGATGGAATTTGCACGAACTAAGCAAACCTCTCGACCTGGACATGTTCATTGTCTACAGCTCGGTAACTACCTATTTTGGCAACCCAGGCCAAGGCAACTACGTTGCTGCAAACAGCGCGTTGGAAGGTCTGGTGGAGCTGCGAAAAAATCAGGGGTTAAAGGGTTTGTTCGTCGCGTGGGGCGCCATCAATGATGCAGGCTTCCTTACCAGAAACGAAGATGTAAAAGATGCTTTACAAGCCCGACTGGGTGGTTCTTCTCTAACATCCAAACATGCGCTATCAATTTTGGAAGAATTACTTTTAAGTGATCGCACAGGTTGTGCCGTAATGGATATTAACTGGGGACCAATGAAGCGTTTTCTACCCATATCCAGCTCTAATCAATACCGCATCCTCAACTGGCAGGCTGCCAGACAAGGTGGCGACGATGATCAGGGAGAAGATATCCGCGAATTGCTCAAAGGATTGGACCATGAAGACGCGCTGGCGAAGGTAGCGGAATTACTTTCACGAGAAATTGGACATATCCTGCGAATACCTGCCGACAAACTTGATCAGCAGACGTCTGTTTTCGATCTAGGCATGGATTCACTCATGGGAGTGGAACTGGCTATGGCCGTTGAAAAACGTTTCAACGTGAATATGCCGGCTATGGCACTTTCTGAGGGTCCTTCAATCCTGCGACTATCGGAGCGCATAATTCAGAAGCTCATGGGTGCCGAAATCGAGCAGGAAGACAACCAAGATAAAGACAGCGTTCGACGACTTGCCAATGTCCACAACGAGAACCTCGGTGAAGAAGGACTGGAAGAGTTGAGCAACAAAATGAAGTCCTCTGACAAAAACAGCAGTATTCTGTAACAGGAATTTAAGGCCTAAAGAATGAGCAAAGAAAAAAAATCGCTATTCGGCCTCTCGGGCCAGGCCAAGGAACGCCTGATTCAGGCGGCTCTGGATAAGCGAAGTGAGTCTTCAGGGAGACAACAACCAGAAGATGATGCTCATTCCAGGTTTTCCAGTGAACGTCGACTAAAGATTGACCCTTCGCTCTGTCGTTTCGACAGTTATCCTAATTACAAGGATATGCTGATCCAGAAAGCGGCATCTGAACAACTTGGATTAGAAAACCCCTTTTTTAGAGTCCATGAGGGCATTGCAGCAGACACTTCGGTCGTCAATGGTAAGGAATGCATTAACTTCAGCAGCTATAACTATTTGGGGCTCAGTGGAGATCCCCGAGTTATGGATGCAGCCAAGAAAGCCATTGATCAATACGGAACTTCTGCCTCTGCCAGCCGCCCAGTATCCGGGGAACGGCCAGTTCAAAGGCAATTAGAGCAAAAACTTGCAGAGTTATATGGAACTGAGGATTGTGTCGTTTTTGTCAGCGGACATGCAACTAACGTCTCAACCATCGGTTACCTTTTTGGCCCTAACGACCTGATTATCCACGACTCGTTGATACACAATAGCGTGCTGATGGGCATTCAGCTCTCTGGCGCTTTTAGGTTGTCTTTTCCTCATAATGACTGGAAAGCCCTCGACCGAATTCTTTCCGAACGCCGCAAAGATTATCAACGGGTACTGATTGTTACGGAAGGCATCTACAGCATGGATGGCGACTTCCCCGACCTTCCCAAATTCATCGATATCAAAAAACGCCACAAGGCATTCTTGATGGTGGATGAAGCTCACTCTCTGGGGATTATGGGGGAACGCGGCAAGGGGATAGCCGAGCACTTTGGGATTTCCGGAAACGATGTAGATATCTGGATGGGAACACTCAGTAAAACCTTGGGAAGTTGTGGTGGCTACATTGCAGGAGAAACAGCACTGGTGAACCATCTTAAATTCGCAGCGCCGGGTTTTCTTTACAGTGTCGGTATCTCACCGCCTCTTGCAGCGGCATCGCTCAAGGCTCTGGAGATACTGGAGCAGGAGCCACATCGAGTTCGCCACATTCAACACAATGGCGAATTTTTCAAAAAACGCGCTGATGAGGCCGGTCTGGATACAGGTTTAAGCATGGGTTTATCCATTACACCCTTAATCATAGGCAGTTCCATTAAAGCAACGCGCTTGTCCAACCTGCTCTTTGAAAAGGGTATCAATGTACAACCAATTATTTATCCTGCGGTCGAAGAACGCGCCGCTCGTTTACGATTCTTTATTTGCGCCAGTCATACTGAAGAACAAATAGAATCCACAGTCAAAATCGTTCAAGATCAACTGGCAAAAATTTAGGGCTAGTCCCGAGGATAGGCAGCTGTGACCAAAGCTCGTGTGCTGCTTTGCACCAGCGGTGGCATTTGTGCCACTTTGAGTCTCCAGGCTTTACTGGCAATTGATGAGGTAGCCGTCGCGGGCGTATTTCTTTCGACCCGTGCTCGCACAAAAAACGGCAGTTTTACCGGTGATGTGCTTCGAATCATTCGCACTTCCGGCCTCAGTTACGCTAGTTATCTGGCTATGGGAACAACCATTTTTGACTGCTTTCGTTTACCCGGAACGTTGCCCACAGTAAATAAGCTGGCCAAGCTGCACAAAATCCCTTTTTTCTGCTCAAATGATATCAACTCTACTGATTCGCACACCTGGTTGTCGAAACAATTCCCGGATATTCTGTTATCGAGCTTTTTTAACTTGAAACTCTCACCCGCCACAATAGCTATTCCCTCGCAGACTGCTATTAACTTACATCCGGCCCTTTTACCCGCCTATAAAGGCGTCGACCCTGTTTTCTATTATTTTTCGAATAACGAAAATATTTTTGGGGTCAGTCTGCACAAAATAGCGGAAGAATTTGATACTGGAGAAATAATCGCACAAAAAAGCATGTCTAAAAATCCGGACAAAAGTGTTTTTTGGCACAACATCGAACTGTTTCGCCATGGCCTAGAACTTTTTCACGCATGGATATCTTCCCCATCGCCAGCTACAAACATCGAAAATACAGATATCAACGATCAATATGATTCATGGCCATCACCAGATCAGGTAAAAAAACTAGGCCATCCTCTCTACAGTTTTTCTGACTTTCTGGAACAAAGCAGAAGACCTTTTGGATTATGATAATCCGGTTCGACTAACGGCTTTTGGTCGTCGCCTGATAGTGCTTATTGACCTGTTTAACGCAAGGCGGTCTAACCATCGCCACCCTGGAATAGGCAAAAGCAGAAAGGGATTTATTCGATTACTAAACGCCATGGATAGCCGGGTGCTATTCGCCGAGGCTTCTCCCCGACGATGAAAACCAAAAGTATCGGCAACAACCAAGGTATTCGCCTTGACTTCCAATGATCGAATCGGCCCATAACCCAGAGCTTCAATTTCGGAATCATCGACTCTCAATGAACCACGACGGGCATAGGTCGCGCCCTCCTCTTTTACACCCAAACTTTGACGATACTCCCACATCAAACGTTTCCAGGTAAGCCGATTGGAACCCTGTACAAATTCGAAAGGCCCCTTGCTCGAGTCGACATCCTCCAGAAATAACCAGGCTTTCATGGTCGGGTGAAAGGTGTCCGAATGAAAATACTTTTGGGGGTCACCCTGCCGGCTTCCTCCCACATTAACCACCCTGAGAAAATCCATCCAGGGAGATAAACCACAGGCAGCCACATATTTCATTAAACGATTCAAAGAATCGTTATGCGCCAGTTTTTTGCATGCAGGCAGCAACTGCTGCCGTTTAGAGTCGAGATATACGAATTCAGTAGTGGTATCACCCTGCACGAAATATCGAACTTCTGGCCATTCCGAATTAGCTTCTTGCTGCAATGCGAGAAAGTGCTCATTTGGCACAGCGTTTTCCAAAATAACAAAACCGTTCTGGCGAAACTGATTTTTCATATCCGCCGGCAATCGCCAACCAAGGATAAATCGGCGAACACCGGTTAAACTATGCGCCAGAAGAACTCGCAATACATGCAAACCCAATCGATTGAGCAAATGGTTGCCAATAACCGGGTTGGCTTCAAAGGATTTTGCTTCGGTAAATATTTCCAGAAACCAAACGGGATACCGAAACATGTTCGAAGTTTTTTTCATGAGTTAAGGTTATATGTTGATCATCGCAATCATACCAATTTCATTAGACTGTTTATGCCATTCCTTGGCCTCTATGGAAACGCCTGGTGACTGATATTCCAGAAAAAAAATATAACTCTGCACTCTGTTTATCTGACGGGATAGCATCAGTACCTAATCTGGCATTTTTTACCGGGGCAAACAAACATCGCTCTACCCGCGGTCTTAATTTTCCCTGGCAACTCGGCAATGCTGACCTGATTGTCGACTGGGGCAATAAAAGGCTGGATTTTTGCCAGAAACTTGTCGACAAACAACAGGTCGATATTCTTCGTCTGGAGGATGGATTCATTCGTTCTCTTGGCCTGGGCGTCGAGGGCAGTCGGTCATTTTCAATTGTCAGCGACTGGAGTGGTATATATTACGATGCTCGCAAGGCGTCAGATTTAGAGAAAATCCTGAATGGCCAACATGTGCTTTCCCACAGGTTATCTGGATTACACCAGCGCGCCAAATCCTGTATTGATCTAATCCGGAAGCATCAGCTATCGAAATATAACCACGCTCCAAGTCTTGATCTGGGAACCCGCAAAGGACTACGAATTCTACTGGTAGATCAAACGGCCAACGACCTGTCTATCTCTGGGGGATTGGCATCAAAGCAAAGCTTTGAGCAGATGCTGCAAGATGCCTTGACCGAAAATGATTCAGAAATCTTCATTAAAACTCACCCAGATGTTCTTTGCGGCAAGAAACAAGGCTATCTCACTAATCAAAAATTACCAAAAAATGTCCGAATAATTGGCAAAAACTGCAACCCTCTCAATTTGATAGAACAAGTAGACGAGGTTTGGTGCGTCACTTCCCAAATGGGCTTTGAGGCCTGTATGGCCAGAAAAAAAGTACGCTGCTACGGCATGCCTTTTTATGCCGGATGGGGCGTAACCGAAGACCAGATAAAACTGGATCGAAGGACAGAAAGGCGCTCACTGGAAGAAATTTTTATCGCCGCTTATTTACTCTACAGCACCTATTTCGATCCTGACACGGGTGAGATCTGCGATTTAGAAATCGTCATTGATCACATTGCACGGCAAAAGCATTACTGGGGACAAAACCGTGGGCATTTTATTTGCCTGGGTTTTGACGCCTGGAAGCACACTTACGTACGGGATTATTTGCGCAGTGATGACAACAGAATTACATTCAAGAAAAAACTAAGTAATACCGACGTTAAAAGCCAGCCTCGCATACTGGTTTGGGGCATTAATGCCGACAAGGGTTCCCTGAAGTTAGCCCATCGTCACGGGCTTCCTATTGCCACCATGGAAGATGGGTTTATTCGATCTGTAAACCTGGGAAAGTATGGAACTGCGCCTCGATCTCTGGTGATTGATCAACAGGGGATATACTTCGACCCGGAATCAAACTCCGATCTGGAAAAAATCCTTTCTTCAGATACTTTCTCCGAAGATGAGCTGAGGCAAGCCAAATCGTTGATTAAGACGATTATTGAAGGCGGCTTAAGCAAATATAATGTCGGCGAGATTGTCCCGATAAGCGTAAACAACCAGCCCCAGCAGAAATTGATTCTCGTCCCGGGGCAAGTGGGAATCGACGCGTCGATTGCCAAGGGCTGTGACCAAATACATACCAACATGGCACTTTTGGCGGAAGTTCGCAGGCTTAACCCCGATGCATTTATTTTATTCAAACCCCACCCGGATATCGTTTCCGGAAATATCAATGAATACGGCAACTATGCAGAATATGCCGATCAGATTGAGCCATATGCGCATATTCATGCCTGTTTAAGTATTGCCGACGAGATACACACCATGACATCACTGGTGGGCTTTGAGGCGCTGATAAGACAAATTCCCACAACTACTTATGGTCGCCCCTTTTACGCTGGCTGGGGGCTGACAAGGGACTTAACCACAAAAAAGATGCCTAATCGGGATCGACAACTTAACCTCGAACAGCTGGTCGCGGGGGTCTATGTGAAATATCCAAGATACATCAATCCTGCTACAGGCGAATTCACTTCAGCGATTCGATCAGTGCAGGGATTACAGAAAGAATTATCAGAGAAGGGTGTCACCCGAATAAGTAGCTCACTATTCAATCGCTGGTATCTTAAAGTTCGTTACGGAGGCTGGGGAATGTTAAAAACACTGCTTTCTAAAAATCGATAGATGCGATTAAATCCAACGCCAGGCATCCGGCGTGTTAAAAAGCGCAGCCATGCCTGAATGATTGGTTACATGCGCTGACGAGTGACAAGTAATCTTTCCCCGAATATCCCCGCCAACCAATTGCAGGTCACCGATAATATCCAGCACTTTATGGCGCACCATATCATTTGCATGCAGCAGTCCCGAAGGGTTTATCGGTCGACCAAACGCGTACACCACAGCAGTATTTAATCCCGCCCCACGCAATACCGGGTTTTTAAGGAAGTTACCCACGATCTTTGGCAACCAAATATCCTTTAGACGCCCCCAGGCTTTGGCACCAATAATTTCCTGTTTAAACACTGCCGGAGTCATATCGCCGGCCCATGGCATATGACCATACTCGCCCGGATAGATATTAATATCGACGGCAAAACCATCGTACGGCTCAAACGAAAATTTTCGGTGCTCATTTTCATAGCTGACAGGCTGAAGTATTTCCAGAACTCGACGCTGTTCACCTAAATCAATAGTCCCTACTTCGTCGATCAACTCGACAATAGGTCGGGCACTGCCATCGAGAATGGGCACTTCTTCGCCCTCGATCTCAACTTCCAGATTATCTATGCCCGTGGCATAACATGCAGCCATTAGGTGCTCGACCGTTCGTACCGACACCCCTTGATCATTGGCGATGCAAGTACAGGCGGGATATCTAATCACCCTATCCCAAAGAGCAGGCACCCAGTTGTCCGAACCTTGCCCATCCAATCGGTGAAACCTTATACCCATACCTGCATCTGAAGGTTTTAAGTGCACAATAGCATTACGCCCGCTATGCATTCCCTTACCATGGAAACTGACGGTTTTTGCGATAGTGTTCTGCAATCTGTCCTCCAAAAAAATGAATTGCTGTTGAGCTAACGAAATCCTGCAGGTTTACCTTGACTAACACTCAGCAGCTTCGTAATGTCCCGCCTCAATTCCGTGCCCTCTTGATACTGCCAGAAAGCAATCAACAGACGGAAATATACAACAGACACGAGCATCTCAACGACGAAATATGCCCGACGCCCGCCATTTCCTCTTTTTACAAGGACCAATCTCGCCTTTTTTTCCGTTGCTGGCAAAAAAACTGGAGGGGCAAGGACACAAGGTTTTTAAAATAAACCTTAACCTGGGCGATCAATTGCATTGGAAGTGTACGAATACTTCTAATTATCGAGGGAAACTGGAACACTGGGATAACTGGATTGGCCAGTACTATCATGACCACCAGATTACTGACATCCTGCTTCTTGGTGAACAGCGCGAATATCACCAAATAGCTATCCAGAAAGCACGGAATGAAAACATTCAGGTTATTGTTACCGATTTCGGCTACTTGCGTCCCGACTGGATTACCTTTGAGCACAACGGGATGTCTTCTGAGTCCCTTTTTCCGCAATCCCCCGAAGAAATTATGGCGTTAGCCGATCAATGCGGCACTCGCGATATGAAAAAAGTGTATCAGGATTCTTTTTTCAATCAGGCATATTGGGATGTGCTTTACCATTTTGCGGCCATTCTGGGCTGGATATTTTTTCCGGGCTATGACAATTTCCGGCGCCATAATCCCGTTCAGGACTATCTTGGTATTTTGGTCCGACTCATGCGACGTCGATGGGTGGAGCCCAAAGCATCAAGCTTTGTAGAATGGATTAGCGCAAGTGACATTCGCTACTTTGTCTACCCGCTTCAGCTCCAGCACGATTATTCCATTCAGGCATATTCTCCCTACGATGGTAACGACCAGCCTATGG
Source organism: Gammaproteobacteria bacterium (assembly GCA_030830945.1). Lineage (GTDB taxonomy): Bacteria > Pseudomonadota > Gammaproteobacteria > Pseudomonadales > GM7GCV1 > GM7GCV1. The sequence continues at coordinate 27,469 of JAURLY010000234.1, forward strand.
AAGACATCTTGCGCTCATTCGCGCATTCATCACCTAAGGACGTCCATCTGGTAGTGAAAATTCACCCACTAGATCCCAACCCTTTTAAATGGAAGCGCATGGTACTTTCTGGCGCGAGACGCTTTCATATAGCTGACAGAGTACATTTTCTCGACGGTGGAAATCTGCAAAAACTGCTCTATTCGGCTCAGGGAATGATTACCATCAATAGCACGACAGGCATAGCCACCTTGCAGGAAGGTATTGCCACCAAAATATTGGGCAGTGCAATCTACGACATTGAAGGATTGGTCAGCAAGCAGTCTCTGGACGAATTCTGGAATGATCCCACACATCCAGACATCCCCTTACGCGATGCGTTTATCAAGGCGCTGACAGACACCGTGCAACTGAAAGGAACCTACTATCAGCAGCCCGGTCTGGATAATGCTGTTGAAGAAGCCGCACACCGCTTGCTTAATAACAAGATTAACCAACCCTATTAGCTGCTTACAGTTTTTCTATACTGGACAGGAATCCTCGAAGAATTTGGACTTCAGACTCATCGGGGCGAATTCGGTTAAACATCCTTCGTAAACGAGTCATTGTTTGGCGGGGATTTGACGGATTATGAAACCCAGTCTTCATCATCGACCGCTCCAAATGCTCAATCAAAAACTCTACTGACTCACTTGATGCAAGCGGTTCATCCCATTGTTCACAGATCGGCAGCTCACCGGCTTCATCAAGCTGATGCATTCGTAATTCA
>JAURLY010000235.1 GCA_030830945.1 Gammaproteobacteria bacterium
AGATCGCCGAGGCTTTGCGCCCTCTGAATCCTGAAAATGTGTTATTTATAGTGTCGTCCAAAACCTTTACTACAGTCGAAACCATGACCAATGCCCGCACCGCCGTGCACTGGTTTAAGTCGGTCTTTCCGCAAGAAGAAGCCATTGCCAGCCACTTTGTGGCTGTGTCGGCCAACAAAAAAGCGGCCATGGAGTTTGGTATTGAAGAACAGAACATCTTTGATATGTGGGACTGGGTTGGCGGTCGTTTCTCACTTTGGTCGGCCATTGGTCTGCCGATTGCCCTGTATCTGGGCTATGAGAAGTTTCTCGAATTATTGGAAGGTGCCTATGAGATGGACCGGCATTTTTGCGAAGCACCCAAGGAATCCAATGGGCCTCTAATCCTTGCGCTGATCAGTGTCTGGAATACGACCTTCCTCAATGCCCAGTCACAGGCCATTCTCCCCTATGATCAGTCGTTGCATATGCTCTCATCCTACCTGCAGCAGGCGGAGATGGAGTCCAATGGTAAATCGGTAAGTATGGATGGCGACGAAATTGATTACCCGACCGTTCCCGGTATCTGGGGTGGTTTGGGGATTAATGGTCAGCATGCGTTTTACCAGTACTTGCACCAGAGCAATAACATTGTTCCCGCGGACTTCATCGGCTCGGTCAAAAGTAATACGCCGATTGAGGGGCATCATGAAACCTTGATGGCCAACTTCTTTGCGCAAACACAGGCGTTGATGCTGGGTGTGGATGAAGAACAGGTTCGGGCAGATCTTAAGGCCAAGGGACGCAATCAGGAATATATCGACCATGTGGCGAGCCATAAGGTCCACAAGGGTAACCGGCCGACAAATACCCTGTTGATGGAGCAGGTTTCCCCTCGATCACTGGGTGCATTGATTGCGCTTTATGAGCACAAAATCTTTTGTCAGGGGATTATCCTCAATATCTGCTCATTCGATCAGTGGGGTGTCGAGCTGGGTAAAGGGCTGGCATCGGAAATTGAGACAGAGTTACAGGCGGAGGACATCAGTGCAAAACATGATTCATCCACCCGAAACCTGATTCATCATTACAAGGCAGTTCAGAAATCGATGACATAACTTTTTAATCCGCTCAAAAAAAGCCCGCCATATGGCGGGCTTTATTGTTTATTTTGGTTGATACAATCAGCCTTGCATATCTTCCAATTCGACACCCTTGGTCTCGTGGATAAATTTCAGCACGAAGAATATTGAGATCGCCGCACAGAGAGTATAAAAACCGTAAGCGCCTGCCAGGCCGATACCTGTGAGCATGATAGGGAAGGTCATGGTAATACCGAAGTTGGTGCCCCACTGGAACAGTCCTGCCACGGCCAGACCGGAACCTCGGATCTGGTTGGGGAACATCTCGCCCAGCATGACCCACATTACAGGTCCCCAGGAAAAATTGAAAAACACCACATACGCGTTAGCGGCAAAAAGAGCCATCACACCCATACCATCACCAAGAGTGACCTGACCGTCGACAATGCTAGCGGTGGAGAAGGCAGTGGCTGCCAAGCCCAGAGTAATTGCCATGCCGATAGACCCGATTAGCAGGATGGGCTTTCGGCCAATCTTGTCGATAAGAACAATCGAGACAATGCAGGCAGCAATGCTTATGCTGCCAGAAAGAACATTGATTGCCAGGGCATCGGATTCGGTAAATCCGACCGACTGCCAAAGGACGGCACCGTAGTAGAACACGACGTTTATCCCGACGAGTTGCTGAAAGGTTGCCAGCCCGATACCTACCCAAACTATTTTTCTGATTTTGCCCATACCATCCAGCAAGTCGCGGAAGCGCGGTTTGTGATCCTGGGCTATCGAGCCATTAATCTCATTGAGCTTAATCTGGGCAGTGTCTGCGCCGTAGAGCTTGGTGAGTACGGCGAGAGCATTGTCTTGCATGCCTCGCACCACCAAATATCGAGGGCTTTCCGGGATCATCAGCAGGGTAATGAAGAAAATAAATGCGGGGATTAATTCAATCCAGAACATCCAGCGCCAGGCTTCAAAACCGGCCCACAGGATGTCAGTAGAACGCCCGGCGACTTTTGCGAGTACATAGTTGCTCAAAAAGGCGGCAGTCAGGCCGCTGATGATGGCGATTTGCTGGACCGTAATCATACGGCCGCGAAAATGTGCCAGCGACACCTCACTGATATAGGCGGGTGCCATAACGCTAGCAGCCCCAACGGCCAGACCACCAATGATGCGATAAATAATGAATTCGCCCGATGATCCGGAGATACCAGAGCCCCACGCGGAGATAATGAAGAAAATTGCAGCGGCTATCAGCATGGTGCGTCGACCGTAAAGGTCGGCCAGCCGGCCGGCGAAAAAAGCACCAACAGCACAGCCAAGCAGCATGGAGGCAACGTTGAACCCAGTGCCCATTTCGTTGGAGTTAAAGGCTGTCCGCAGGCCATCGACAGTGCCGTTGATTACCCCGCTGTCAAAGCCGAAAAGGAAACCGCCGATAGTGGCGATGCAGCTAATCAGCACAATGAAAGATGTGCTGCCCTGGTTGGTTTGTGAAGTATCTGACATGGCTATACTCGTTTGTTGTTATTCAGTTTGTTGTTTTACCTAAAATTCAAAGGAAAACCCCTGGGATGACAATTTTTCAAATGCCTCGGCATCAAATCGATAAAGGTTGGCGGCGCGGTGAGCGACCCCGGTTTGCTTCTCATTGCAAGACTCCAGTAGTTTCATCTTAAGCATCTTGCGCCTAAAGTTGGGCTTGTCTAGGGTGCAGTCCAATATGGCCTCATAGAGATCTTGCAATTCCAGCAGGGTAAATTTTTCTGGTAGTAAGTTAAAGCCTATGGGCTCGTGACGAATTTTATGCCGCAGAAATTTGAGACCGAAATCCAGAATTTCGTTGTGGTCATAGGCTAGGTTGGGCACATCATGAATGTCGCACCACATGGCGTCCGGGCGATCATCGTTTGCGATAAGTGGACATTTTTCGGTACTTACCAACGCGTAGTAGGCAACAGTAGCAACTCTGCCAAAAGGTAACCTGTCGACTTTGCCGAAGGTTTTTAGTTGTTCCAGGTAAACGCCTTCAACGCCTGTATGCAGGTGCAGTATGCGCTTGGCGGCATCCCTTAAATCCTCATCGAAATGAATCCAGCCTCCTGGTAGCGCCCAGGGTTTCCGCTTACCGTCTATATTGTGACGAATCAGAAGAACTTTTAGAGAGCCGTTTTCCAGACCAAAAATCAAGTTGTCGACAGAAATATTGGGGATGCTGCCTTTGGGGGGCAGTGGACCGGCGTGAGCACTGGCTTTTTTAAGGTTGTCTAGTTCAGCCACACTGTATGCCTGCCTGGAAGAAAATCTGTTTGGTTAGATTGCATTACGGTTGTTGCACAAATTTATGTGCACCTATGAGAGTAGACCATTTATTTTCTTTACGTGCATTACTCATTGTATTACTCTTTTGGTCAAAATGACAATAAGCTTGATCGTTCCAAAGGATCTGTCTTTGCTTTCCTAACAGGTAACTAATTATGAGCATTATCACTGGCGATAAAGAATTCTTTCCCGGCATCGACAAAATAGCCTTTGAGGGCGTTGATTCCACTAACCCCATGGCATTTCGCTATTACGATGAAAATCGAGTGGTTGCTGGGAAAACCATGAAGGAACACTTTAAGTTTGCCGTCTGCTACTGGCATACCTTCTGCAATATGGGGCACGATCCCTTCGGTCCCGGGACCAAAGCCTACCCATGGGATATCAAGGCGGATGCCATTGCACGCGCCAAAGACAAAATGGATGCCGCGTTTGAATTATTTACCAAGCTGGGCGTTCCTTACTTTTGTTTTCATGA
>JAURLY010000024.1 GCA_030830945.1 Gammaproteobacteria bacterium
ATCATGTTGCGACGAGCCGCTTCCATTGCTTTCTGGATAGCCGTAGGTACTTCTCGCGATTTACCGCGACCAAAGCCAACACGACCATTGCCATCACCGACAACCGTTAGCGCAGTGAAAGTAAATATGCGACCACCTTTTACGGTTTTGGCAACCCGGTTAACTTCAACCAGTTTTTCCAACAACCCTTCAGAGGGGTCTTTTTCTCTATTTTGCAGTGCCATTAGCCAATTACCTTAGAATTCGAGTCCAGACTCACGAGCTGCGTCCGCTAGTGCTTTGACACGTCCGTGGTATTTAAAACCACTGCGGTCAAAAGCAACGGATGTAATGCCCGCTTTCTTGGAGCGTTCTGCAATCAAGGCACCTACTGCCTTGGCCGCGTCAACGTTACCTGTGGCTTTTTCACGCAGGTCCTTTTCGACGGTGGAAGCCGCCGCGATAACCTGGTCACCGTTAGGTGCTATTACCTGCGCATAAATGTGTCGTGGCGTTCTGTGCACACAGAGTCGGTGAATACGAAGTTCACTGATCTTTGCACGCGCGCGACGAGCACGACGAATACGAGACGTTTTTTTGTCAGCCATGCTTTTACCTACTTACTTTTTCTTCGCTTCTTTCAAGCGAACACGTTCATCAGCGTAGCGCACACCTTTGCCTTTATAAGGCTCAGGTGGGCGGTAACCACGTACTTCAGCGGCTACCTGACCGAGCAACTGTTTGTCAGCGCTCTTGAGAACAATTTCAGTCTGGGATGGAGTTTCAACACTCACGCCCTTGGGTACTTCATAGACTACCGGGTGAGAAAAGCCCAGGGTTAAGTCCAAAGACTGACCGCTGGCTTTGGCACGATAACCTACGCCCATCAATTGCAGTTTCTTTTCAAAGCCTTCAGACACACCAACTACGGCATTGTTGAGCAAAGCGCGCATAGTGCCCGCCATTGCCATGTCTGGCTGATTCTCATCAGCTGGCTTCACACGAATTACTTCTTCTTCCTGCGCTGCAGTCACTGAGGCATGAAGGCTTACAGTTTGTTCGCCTTTACTACCCTTGATAGTGATCAGGCTGCCATCAATTTTGACGTCAACACCTTTGGGCACAGAAATAGGACTATTAGCTACTCGAGACATTTGTCTACACCCGAATCAGAATACGGTACATATAACCTCGCCACCCACGCCTTTGGCGCGAGCAACGCGATCGGTAATTACACCGAGGTTAGTCGATACGATGGCAACTCCAAGGCCTCCGCGTACACTCGGCATCTTCTCTGCTGAGGTATAAGCGCGCAAACCAGGGCGGCTATATCGGCTAATCTCTTCGATAACTGGCTTCCCTTCAAAATATTTCAAAGTGATAGTCAGCTCTTTCTTTACTTCATCATTGGTGGCGAAGTCGGAGATATAACCCTCGTCTTTCAGCACCTGAGCAATTGCCACTTTCTTGGTCGAGGCAGGCATGGTTACTGAGGCCTTGCTTCGAGCTTGGGCATTGCGAATGCGAGTCAGCATATCGGCAATAGGATCTTGCATACTCATATCTTTCTTTCCTCTTACCAGCTGGCCTTAACAACGCCAGGGACATGTCCCTGCATGGCATGTTCACGCAACTTGTTACGACACAAACCGAACTTGCGGTATACCGCATGTGGTCGGCCAGTTATACGACATCGTCTTTGCTGGCGAACCGGGTTGGCATTACGCGGAAGGGCTTGAAGCTTCATCTGTGCTTCCCAGCGATCTTCTTCACTGGTCGCAGGACTTTTAATTAAAGCCTTTAACTCAGCGCGTTTTGCTGCGTATTTCTGAATTGTCTTGGCGCGTTTGATTTCACGCTCTACCATGCTTGTTTTAGCCATGTATCTAATTAACCTCGCAGAGGGAAATTGAAAGCGCGCAAAAGAGCACGACCTTCGTCATCATTGCGTGCAGTCGTGGTAATACAGATATCCAAACCACGAAGCTTATCCACTTTGTCGTATTCAATTTCCGGGAAAATAATTTGCTCGTTAACTCCCATAGAGAAGTTACCGCGACCATCAAATTGTTTTGGGTTTATCCCACGGAAGTCACGAATGCGAGGAATGGCAATATCAACCAAACGCTCAAGAAATTCGTACATACGCTCGTCGCGCAAAGTCACTTTGGCGCCAATAGGCCAGCCTTCGCGAACCTTGAATCCGGCCACTGATTTGCGCGCTTTTGTCACCTGGACTTTTTGACCCGCAATAGCTTCAAGATCACGCACGGCGTTCTCAAGCAATTTTTTGTCGCCCAGAGCTTCACCCACACCCATGTTCAGGGTGATTTTGGTGATGCGCGGCACTTCCATCACGTTGTTGAGACCCAGCTCTTCTTTTAGCTTGGCCGCAATCTCGTTTTTGTATAGATCTTTGAAATTTGCCATTTCGCTATTCTCTAATAAGGCCTATTAAGCCTCGATAACCTCGCCACTGGATTTGTACACACGTACTTTCTTGCCATCTTCCAGCACTTTGAAGCCAACACGATCTGCTTTATTTGCAGATGCATTCCAAATCGCTACGTTAGACGCATCAATCGGAGCTTCTTTTTCAATAATGCCGCCAGGAATTTCCATCTGTGGATTTGGCTTCTGATGCTTTTTTACCACCTGAACGCCACTCACAACCAGACGGCCGTCAGCCATAACACGGGTAATTTTTCCGCGTTTGCCTTTATCCTTTCCGGCGATGACGACAACTTCGTCATCTCGTTTTAATTTCTTAGCCATTTCTCTCGTCTCGTTTTCTTAACTGGCCGATTAAATTACTTCTGGCGCCAGTGAAATAATGCGCATGAACTGTTCACTGCGAAGTTCACGAGTTACCGGCCCAAAAATACGGGTACCGATTGGCGCATTCTGTGCGTTCAACAGCACAGCAGCGTTGTCATCAAAACGGATAATTGAACCGTCCTGACGTCGAACTCCTTTGCGAGTGCGAACTACTACAGCGTTCATCACCTGGCCTTTTTTCACTTTACCGCGAGGAATTGCTTCCTTAACCGTAACCTTGATGATGTCACCTACACGTGCGTAACGACGCTTGGAGCCTCCAAGCACCTTGATACACATAACCTGGCGAGCACCAGAGTTATCTGCAACGTTAAGATAGCTCTCTGTTTGAATCATTTTCTAAACTCCAAATAACCCTTAACGTCTTAAACCTGAGCGGCGCGTTCGTCGATGCGAAGAAGCGTCCAGGTCTTGGTTTTTGACAGAGGGCGATGTTCAGCAACTGTTACCAGATCGCCTTGATTGCACTCGTTCTTTTCGTCGTGAGCATGGACTTTAGAAGTCTTCATCACGTACTTGCCATAAATTGGGTGCTTTACCCGTCGAACGACTTCGACCGAGATGGTTTTATCCATCTTGTTGCTTACTACGCGACCACTAATAGTTCGAGCAGTTTTCGCTTGTTCTTGTGCCATTCTTATTCACCTGCCTTTTGAGCGAGTACTGTTTTTACTCGAGCGACGTCACGACGCACTTCACGCACTTTATGAGTCTCACCCAGCTGACCTGTTGCCTGAGACATACGCAGGCTTAACTGCTCTTTGCGAAGCTCAATCAACTTTTGGTTCAACTCTTCTACTGATTTTTCACGCATTTCGCTGGCTTTCATCACATCACCGTGCGTTTAACAAAATTGGTTCGTACTGGAAGTTTGCGGGCAGCAAGCTCAAATGCTTCGCGCGCCAACTCTTCAGACACACCTTCAATCTCATAAAGGACTTTGCCTGGCTTGATCTGGGCTACCCAGTATTCAACGGGACCTTTACCTTTACCCATACGTACTTCCAACGGCTTATTAGTAATAGGCTTGTCAGGAAATACGCGAATCCAGATTTTTCCGCCACGTTTAACGTGACGAGTCATGGCACGACGAGCCGCCTCGATTTGGCGAGCTGTAATTCGCCCTCGAGTCGTAGCTTTCAACGCGTACTCACCAAAGCTAACTTTGCTGCCACGGTTGGCCAGGCCACGGTTACGCCCTTTCTGGACCTTTCTAAATTTCGTACGTTTTGGCTGTAACATCTGTCGCTACCTTATGATTTTTTTCCAGAACGGCCTTTACCAGCATTGGTTTCAGCCTGTTCTTCACCGCCAATGATTTCGCCTTTGAAGATCCAGACCTTGACGCCAATAATGCCGTAGGTGGTCATGGCTTCTGCGGTGGAATAATCTACATCTGCACGAAGTGTATGCAACGGCACTCGGCCTTCGCGGTACCACTCTGTACGTGCAATCTCAGCACCTCCAAGACGACCACTTACCTGAATTCTGATGCCTTCAGCACCACCACGCATGGCATTCTGAACAGCACGCTTCATGGCGCGACGAAACATCACACGGCGCTCAAGCTGTTGAGCAACACTCTGCGCAACCAGGGAAGCATCAAGATCCGGCTTGCGGACTTCTTCAATATTGATCTGAACAGGAACGCCCATCATGACGTTCAATTCAGCGCGAAGACGATCTACGTCTTCACCTTTCTTACCAATCACCACACCTGGTCGAGCGGTATGAATAGTTACTTTTGCACTAGATGCTGGTCGCTCGATTTCAATTCGGCTTACCGACGCGTGACCCAATTTCTTTATAAGGTGTTCGCGTACCTGCAAATCCGCATGCAATTTATCTGCATAGTCTTGCTTTTCGGCATACCAGACAGACAAATGCTGCTTGGTAATACCCAGACGAATGCCAGTTGGATGTACTTTCTGACCCATGATTACTCTCCAGCCTCGTCTGCTACTTTCACTGTGATATGACAGGTTTGCTTGTGAATGCGATCAGCACGACCCTTGGCCCGTGTTTTGATTCGCTTCATCGTGAAACCTTCATCAACAAACGCTGTAGAAACACGCAGTTCGTCGACATCAGCACCTTCATTGTGTTCAGCATTAGCTATCGCTGATTCCAATATCTTTTTCACCAGGTGCGCGCCTTTTTTAGGGCTGAATGCCAAAACATCCAAAGCCTCTTCGGCAGTTTTACCTCGAATTTGATCTACAACCAGTCTCGCCTTCTGGGCAGAAAGTCGAGCGCTGCGCAATGTTGCTGCTACTTCCATCATCTACTCCTAGCGAGCCTTCTTGTCGGCCACATGGCCTTTGAAGGTGCGGGTAATTGCAAATTCACCAAGCTTGTGACCAACCATTTCTTCGTTGATCAGCACAGGAACATGCTGCCTACCGTTATGCACCGCAATTGTCAGCCCAACCATTTCCGGAAAAATAGTAGAGCGACGCGACCAAGTTTTGATCGGTTTTCTATCGTTGTTAGCTACCGCCGCATCAACTTTCTTGAGCAGGTGAGCGTCGATAAATGGACCTTTAATTAGCGAACGAGCCATGTCTTATTCTCTCCGCCTGATTATTTGTTACGACGACGAACAATCATATTGTCCGTACGTTTGTTCTTACGAGTCTTGTATCCCTTGGTAGGCGTACCCCAAGGAGACACAGGATGACGACCACCAGAAGTTCGGCCTTCACCACCACCGTGTGGGTGATCAACCGGGTTCATGGCAACACCACGAACTGTTGGACGAACACCGCGCCAGCGAGTTGCACCCGCCTTACCCAATGAGCGCAGACTGTGCTCACTGTTAGAAACTTCGCCAAGCGTTGCACGACAATCGGCAAGCACTTTACGCATTTCACCACTTCTTAATCGCAGAGAGGCATATTGACCTTCCCTGGCAACCAACTGAACACCCGCACCAGCACTGCGCGCCACTTGCGCACCTTTGCCTGGCTTCAATTCAATGCAGTGAATAACGCTACCCACTGGAATGTTACGCAATGGCAGTGAATTACCTGGCTTGATCGGCGAACCTGAACCAGACTGAACCTGGTCTCCAGCCTGAACACCCTTGGGTGCAATAATGTAGCGACGCTCACCATCGGCATAAACCAACAAGGCAATTAATGCACTGCGATTAGGGTCATATTCCAGACGCTCAACACGAGCAGGAATACCGTCTTTATTGCGCTTGAAATCAATAACACGATAAAGCTGTTTATGACCACCACCGCGATGACGAGTAGTAATACGTCCGGCAGAGTTACGACCACCGGTCTTGCTCTTTTGCTCGGTCAGCGGCGCATAGGGCCCACCTTTATGCAGATCAGTGTGTACCACACTGACCACATGACGGCGGCCTGATGAGGTTGGTTTGCGTTTAACAATAGCCATGTCTAATCAATCCTCAAATCGCTGCTGTAAAATCAATCTGCTGACCGTCAGCCAAGCTTACATAAGCTTTCTTCCAGTCATTGCGACGACCCAGACCGGTACGCGAACGGCGAACCTTTCCCTTCATGTTGACAACTCGAACCTGCTCAACATTCACATTGAACACAGACTCCACCGCCGCTTTAATTTCCGGCTTGGTTGCATCAACAGAAACTTTAAATACGTATTGGTTATCCTGCTCTCCTGCCATCGCCGTTTTTTCGGAGATATGAGGGGCACGAATAACATTCAAAAGGCGCTCTTGGGTTACGGTGCTCATGCCAACATCTCCTCGATTTGCTTGAGTGCAGAAACAGTCACCATCACCTTGTCTGAACCAACAAGTGAAACAGGGTCAATATTCGCTACGTCGCGCACATCAACCTTATGCAGGTTGCGCGCTGAGAGGTAAAGGTTTTCACTCACTTCTTCGGAAACTATGAGAACGCTATCGACGCTGTAACCGTTAAGCTTGGTTACCAGATCTTTGGTTTTTGGAGCATCTATGTCAAAAGACTCGACAACCAACAGGCGCTCTTGTCGAGCAAGCTCAGAGAGAATAGAGCGCATAGCGGCGCGATACATCTTGCGGTTGAGCTTGAGACTATGATTTTGATCAGTGCGCGCAGCAAAGGTAACGCCACCGCTACGCCATAGTGGACTGCGGATAGTACCAGCACGCGCACGCCCTGTTCCTTTTTGGCGCCATGGCTTCTTACCACCACCAGACACTTCAGAACGGTTTTTTTGCTTCTTGGTTCCTTGGCGGGCATTAGCCATATAGCTAATAACAACCTGGTGAACCAGATCCTGATTAAACTCGCGGCCGAAGGTTAGCTCGGAAACTTCAACGGTCCCGCCTGTCTTCTTGCCTTTAGGAGCTGCAATGGTCAGTTCCATAATAAACCTCTAAACCTTAAGCCTTGACTGCTGGATTGACGATTACATCGCCACCAGGCGCACCTGGAACCGCGCCTTTAACAAGGAGCAGGTTACGTTCCAGATCAACGCGTACGATTTCCAAATTCTGGGTAGTTACACGCTCAGAACCCATGTGCCCGGCCATCTTTTTCCCTTTAAATACCCGACCAGGGGTCTGGCACTGGCCAATTGAACCTGGAGCACGATGGGAAAGTGAGTTGCCGTGGGTGGCATCTTGCATTCTGAAGTTCCAGCGCTTAACGCCGCCCTGGAAACCTTTACCCTTGGAGGTACCGGTAACATCAACTTTCTGCCCAGCCTCAAAGGAGCCAGCATTTAGCTCGGCGCCAATTTCGAGACCTTCAACAGAATCACAACGGAATTCCCAAAGACCACGACCAGCTTCCACAGTTGCCTTGGCAAAGTGACCGGCTTCAGCTTTGTTTACACGGGATGTTTTACGAGCACCAGCAGTAACCTGTATAGCTGTGTAGCCATCAGACTCTGTAGTTTTGATTTGCGTGATGCGATTAGGCGCAACTTCGATCACAGTGACCGGGACAGAAGCACCATCTTCAGCAAAAATACGCGTCATGCCGCTTTTGCGACCGACTATACCAATAGTCATTTTCTTTCCTCACGTGTACGGGGCTGTTACCCGCTATGGCCGCCCATTTCAGAGCGTTACACCACTTTCAGCACTCTTATACAAGCGAGCTACTGAAAGACATTTACTCTTAACCCAGGCTAATTTGTACTTCTACGCCTGCGGCCAGATCCAAATTCATTAGTGCGTCTACTGTTTTCTCTGTTGGATCGAGAATATCGAGAAGACGCTTGTGCGTGCGAATCTCATACTGATCGCGCGCATCTTTATTTACATGCGGAGATACCAAAATGGTGTATCGCTCTTTGCGTGTAGGCAAAGGGATAGGACCGCGCACCGCCGCGCCGGTTCGCTTTGCTGTATCAACAATCTCTTTAGCAGAGACATCAATAAGACGATGATCGAATGCCTTAAGGCGAATCCGGATGTTTTGATTCTGCATGTGCAAAATTCCAACTAAAACTTTTAAACAACTTTGGCTAAAAATACAAAAGTCAGTTTCTAACTTATTGTTTTTAAAGCCGCTTTTACTATTAACGCCAGCAACCAAAGGGGAGCCGGCGTCAAAGAGGCGCGAATTCTATAGATTTCACCTGCCTCGGTCAACACTAAACATGGAAATCTTTTTGTAAATATTGCGCAGCTAAATCATCTAACTAATTCAGCTTTTCCACACTCCGATAAAAACAATTTTTTAAATAGAATTTTTGACTAATTACAGCCCGTAACCCCATGAAAATACGGTGAGAAGAACGCCTTCTTCACTCTACTATTAATTAATCTGATATTTCTGCCCAAAAAATGCGCGTTCGCGGCAAAAAATATGTAGAATGTCGCGCCAATTTTCGCGTATTTATGGGGTCGGAGCCAATCGGCTTTGACCCCTGTTTATTTTTAACTTCTGAATGATTCAACGAGTGGAGCAATGACAGACTTAGCCCTATACAGAAACATCGGCATTTTCGCCCACGTGGATGCGGGAAAAACCACAACCACCGAACGTATCCTGAAACTTACCGGTAAGATTCACAAGACTGGTGAGGTACATGATGGCGCGGCAACAACCGACTTCATGGAACAGGAACAGGAGCGCGGAATTACAATTCAGTCTGCCGCCACTACCTGCTTTTGGAAAGATCACCGCCTTAACATTATCGATACCCCGGGGCACGTTGACTTCACCGTAGAAGTTTACCGCTCACTAAAAGTACTCGATGGCGGCGTAGGTGTATTCTGTGGTTCCGGCGGTGTTGAGCCCCAGTCAGAAACCAACTGGCGCTATGCCAATGATTCTGAAGTAGCCCGCATTATCTTCGTAAACAA
>JAURLY010000236.1 GCA_030830945.1 Gammaproteobacteria bacterium
TACTGGTTTGGTTCAAAAACGCGATTATACGGATTCTTAAGGTAAGAAGTACGGAAAAGCGCAGATGAAAAGGTTAGGATTTTTACCAATGATTTCGCGCTATGATTTGTCTTGAACTTGTCTGGCAACTTTTGCTCGAAGAATCAACCCCATTTATTGCGTTAGAGTAGGGAACGTGAGTATCTCCAAACTAGTAAAACGTCTTTCAATATTTTTTACTTTGATTCTGTTTTTGGTATTGGTGCCAGTCATATTTTTATTGACGCTGGACCCAAATGATTACAAACCGGAGATTGAGAGTCTGGCACGTGACCGAGGTGTGGACTTGCAAATTAATGGCGCCCTTGCATGGCAGCTATACCCGACATTAGCACTTGAGCTTAATGATGTTGCCTTTGCGGCAGACCAGCCGGCGATGTCCATATCAGCCAGTTTGGATTTGGCGCAGCTGGACATCAATTTATTGTCGCTTTTCTCCGGGGAATTAAGTTTTGGAGGGGTACGGGTAGAAGACGTTAATTTGGCTTTAACAGAAGTAGCTCTAACCGAGGCAGCTACCGAGGGCCCCCAGCCTGCCTACCCAGAAAGTACGGCGGAAGAAGGTACGATGGAGAGTGCCGGTCAGTTGTCCCAACTAAATGCGCAGAGAATTTCCCTAAGGAACCTCAAAATTAACTACCAGCCACTGGCTAATCAGTCGACACAGCTGGCGTTTAACGAGCTATCCGCAGAACAATTCAATCTGGCGGGGCACCCGTTTAGGTTAAGTTTGGGGCTGGATTTGGGCTATGCGGACCAGAAACTGACTATTAGTATGGATTCGCAGCTGCTCCTGGATCTGGAAACACAACACTACAGGGTTGAAACCCAGGGGCTGCAAATTGGTGTGGCGGGAGAACGGACAATTCAAAGTCCGGTCGATCTGGTAGCCGATGTAAATATGCAATCAGGCAACTGGACCCTGAGTCTGGACAACATGCATTTAGACGACCTGGCAGCGGAGATTGCGGCAATGGGAACAATTGACCCACTCACCGCAAAAGGAAACCTGCATATAATTGGTGGTGCCGGGTTCATAAATTGGGTAACCAGTAAAGACCTGTTGCGGGAGTTCTCGTTGGAAAGCGAGTTTGATTACCGTGCCGAGTTCCTTGTTCTCAATGGATTTTCGGCAAAAATAAACGAAAGCCAGATTGATTTGGGCTTGCAATATTATCCTCAAGGTCATCAGGCAAGCCAGTTAAGGCTTAATATTGGTCTGATAAATGTCGATCAATATCTTCCAGCACAGGCAGATGAAACCGCGACTGAACCGGTGCAAAATCCGCTGGAATTTTTGGATATGGTTCCGGCCTTTGATATTCAACTGACTGTTGATGGCTTAACCTATTCTGATTACCATTTAGGCAACATACAGCTCAACTCACAGATTTCTAATGCCATCGCTAATGTGGCTCTTGAGCATGCTGATTTCGCCGATGGAACCCTCGAAGCCGGTTTGGTGCTTCAGGCAAACAACCAGCCACAAGTTCGGGTTGATTCCTTGCAAGCGACCAACGTTCAGTTGGGGCAGTTCGTGCTCACAGAAACGGGCGAACTCCTGATTCAGGGTGAGGCAATCGCGAGCTTTAGCGGCGAACTGGTTAGTTTGATTGGTGAAGATTATCTCACAGGTTTAAATGGTGACGGCGTTGTATCTGTCGACGGCCTCTCCCTGCGCAATTGGAATATTGAACAAAATATTTGCCTGTCGGCTGAACGGCTGGGAGGTACACAAGCATTGCAGTCCTCTTGGCCAGCAAACACCGAGTTTGCTTCGTTTAGTTCTCCCGTGGCTATACGTAACGGCGTTGTCACCTTGCAAGAAATTACATCGGGTTTTGGCAATATTACCTTCACAGGTGGTGGAAACTTTGATTTGGTCTCGCTAGATTTAGCGGCGCAGCTTGCCTTGCTTATTCAAGGGGAACGAACCAGCGAAAAAGGCTGCTCGATAAATCGATTTATTCGCAACACAGAACTGCCACTATCCTGTGAAGGTAATGCGGGTCAAGGCGGTGAAATATCCTGCGGGCTGGATAATGCGGTAATTCAGGCACATCTTACCGGACAAGTACAAAATGCAATACAAGAGCGATTGCAGCGCATGCTGGCCCCGGAGGATGACAGCGGCGAACAAGAGGAGGCCGAAGAAGTGGAAGACCCCACAAGGCAACTATTTCAGGATGCATTGAGAGGAATATTGAGACCCAACCCTCGATGAGTCATTTTTCGCAGCGTCTGCTCGCTTGGTGGGATGAGCATGGCCGTAAAGATTTACCCTGGCAGCGCGATACCGATCCTTACAAAATCTGGCTGTCTGAGATTATGTTGCAACAAACCCAGGTTGCTACGGTAATCCCATATTTTGAGCGGTTTATCCAGCATTTCCCCACAGTGAAAGACCTGGCTTGCGCCGAGCAGGATGAAGTCCTGCATCTCTGGTCGGGTCTTGGGTACTACGCTCGCGGAAGAAACCTGCACGCCGCGGCAAAAAAAGTAGTCGAACAATTTGGAGAGGAATTCCCTCGTACCCTTGAAGAGTTAACCGAACTTCCAGGTGTTGGTCGCTCGACTGCCGGAGCCATTTTGGCGCAAGCATTTGAACTTCCTGTGCCTATTCTCGAAGGTAATGTAAAACGGGTGCTCACCAGACTGGAAGGCATTACTGAATGGCCGGGGCAATCCCAGGTTGAAAAACAGCTTTGGCAAATTTCCGAAGAGTTGCTTCCTGAACCATCCAGTCGACTTCGCGGCTCTTCATCAAGTCGGCTTCGCGGCTCTTCATCAAGTCGACTCCGCGACTATACCCAAGCCATTATGGATCTCGGGGCCACTGTCTGTAAGCGATCCAGTCCTGACTGTGAACGTTGCCCCTTTACTGCAGACTGTCAGGCATACATTCATAACCTGACTGGCCAGATCCCGGCCCGCAAATCAAAAAAAGCCAAACCTGTACGCGAAAAAGTATTTTTGGTTTTGCGTAATTCACAAGGCGAAGTGTTACTGGAAAAACGCCCTGCTAGTGGTATTTGGGGAGGGCTTTGGAGCTTTCCCGAAGCTGCTCCGGACCAGCTCGACTCAACTCTGGATAAACTTCAATGCCACACTTGCCA